>JBDSIW010000301.1:0-6256 GCA_039917795.1 Verrucomicrobiota bacterium
CGAACGGAAGAACGCAGAGATTGATGACCTGAAACGCGAAGTTGAAATTCTCAAACAAACAGTGGAGAAACTGGTTAAGTCGAAGGAATAATCATGAACTGATTACTTTGAAGTTTCTGCACGGACAGGCTGTGCGTTTGCTAAAAACTATTTCATCGACTGCACCGACCTTTTTGAAAAGTGCGGGATGTTTACCGAATTTTTCGGGATCACTTTCGGTGGAAGCGTAGTTTTTCGGAACTGATTTTTACTATACTTTTTTGCATTTATCGCGCGCGGCACGCACGCACGAACGTTTCATCGGATTTCTGAATCGAATCCCGCGACTGCGGGACCGGCAATTTCCCGCTCTGGCTCGCGCCCGAACAAGTCCGCGTCCTGACGCTCAACGCCGACGATAATCTCATCGCCTACGCCAAAGACATCGTGCAACAACGCCGCGCCGCCGAAGTCCGCGTGAAAGCCGATTTCGGCCCCGAACCGATCAAAGCGAAAATCGCCGACGCTGAAACCGCGAAAGTCCACACCATGCACGTCATCGGCGGTCGCGATGTGGAAGCGGGCAACTTGAGCGTGCGTTTGCATGGAAAAGGGAATGTGGGAGCGAAGGCGAAAGGGGAAGTCGTGGCGGAGATTTTAGCGGCAATCAAGGAGCGACGGGCATGAGTTTGTTCGTCGGAGCTTCTGCGTGACAATCCCCGCAACCCAAAGGGGAATTACGCCATGGCCGAAACGAACCTCATTTCACCCCTCCCGCTTTCGATAATATTGAAATTTCGTCAACAACCATTTCTGGAAAGTCGTTTTGAATATAGTGCCTTGATTCAGCCACAGTTTTATGAACCGCGTTTGGGAGAGATCGCAACCACAATTCATGTGTTGCTGTTTTCACTTGAACTTCGTTAGTGCTGCCGGGAAAACCGGGACTGATTTTGGTTGCAGTAAATAGGACGACGGGAATTTTAAGCGGCGTTACCAACTGATCCGCTTGTTCACAGATTAAGTTCAGATTGCTCATTTCCAACTGTTGGGCTGGATTCATCGGCGGAAGATATTTCTTCAATTTTTCTTCACGGGCTTTCCAGACGGCATCGGGAACGATTCTCTTTAGCTTCAATTCATTAAAGCCGGGATCCAACAAAACCAACGCTTGAACTTCTTGTGGATAAAGGACGGCGTATTCTTTTGCGATTTGGCACCCAAGAGAATGTCCAACCAATATAAATGGAGTATGCACTTTTACTGAAACGACCAGGTCATGCAGCTCTTTGGTCATGGACGAAAGGTCTTTTTTTTCTTCATGGTATTCCGATCGACCTAATCCGGCGCGATCATAGGTTAATGTGAGCGCAAAGTTTGCCACTTTGTCCTGCACTGCGCGCCAAGTTGTGTAGTCTTCGCCAAGACCAGAAACAAAAATCACTGGCGTCCCTCCAGTTCCTTGTTGGTGATAATAAATTTTCGATTCTATGATGGAAGCGAACCCGTTGGAGGCCGTCGCGTTCGTATTTCGTTCGAGTGCCACTAATGACAAACAAAACAAGCCTAGAGGCAAAAGAATTAGAAAGCGGTTACCCATAATAACGATTGAACAGAGCAGGAAATTATCAAGCTGGCAAGAGGCATGTGATTACCTCTCCGCGACACTCGACCCGCACGAACGTTTCATCGGGTTCCTGATCGAGCATTACGCTGGCAACTTCCCGCTCTGGCTCGCGCCCGAACAAGTCCGCGTCATGACGCTCAACGCCGACGACAATCTCATCGCCTACGCCAAAGACATCGCCCAACAACTCCGCGCCGCCGAAGTCCGCGTGACGAGCGATCTCGGCCCCGAACCGATCAAAGCGAAAATCGCCGAAGCGGGAACCGCCAAGGCGCATACCGTTTGGTGAGTTTTGATCGCTCGCTAAAACGATTCTTCTTTTGTCTCCGAATCAATTGAGAATAAAATCGCCGCACTATGACCAAAAGCTTTCAAAAAAATTCCCGTATTGCTCAGCTTGCTTTCGCTGCAATTGCTTTTTTCCGCTGACATCCGCGCGGCGGGATCGTTCTCCGGAGATCTGGCATAACAACGGAAACAACACTTTTTCGAAAATGCAGGCAAATCTCGGGCCGCACGCCCTCGGTCCAGTGGCCTGGGCCGACCTGAACAATGACGGATTCCTCGATTTAATCCTGACTGGAAAAACAAACATGCCTGGAAACGCCTACAGCACGGAACTCTGGCAAAACCTGGGGGGGAACGAATTTCGCGAAGATTCCGAAACAACACGTTCACACCTGCCGCCCCCTGACCCGCGCACGAGCGCCTATTGACCTTTTAGTCGAAAGAACCGGTTTGGCTCTTCACCGATCGGCACCTGAAGATCGATCGCGCCGGTCCCGTTCGTATAAGGTGTCCAAACATTCAAATCCACCGAGTACTCAAGCGTCCATTGGGCCGGAGCGGTTCCCGTCGCGGTGATTCCGAGAGACCGAATTCCGTCTTGCTGGAGGCTCGTCATTTGAAGGGCAACCGGCATCGGTACTCTTCGTTGGGTTAGTGGTACGGTTTGAAATCTGAAGCCGCAATTTCTTCTGGCAATTTTAATGATTCATCCCGCTTGATAATTGGGTGGTCAAAAAAATTCAGCGCCGGATTCAACAAGAGGCTCGCAAATCAGGAATGAATCCTTCGCGCAAGAGTTGCGCACCCTAGTGCCGAAACGCGCAAGAGTTGCGCTGAAAATTCTTGGGTTGCTCGTGATTCCTTCGGATTTCCTGCTGGCACAGCAAATGCAAACGGTTTCCCGCCTTCCATCGCGAAGGACGGTTCCAACCGGAGTTTAACTGGAAAACTAAAAATCAAATTATGAAAAAATTAAGTCAAATCTTCGCGCTGGTCGCGGTTGCGACTGCGCTTTGCGGAGCGAGTAACGCCATGGCTCAAGGCCAGGGGCGCGGCAACTTCGACCCGGAACAAATGCGCCAGCGCATGATGGATCGCTACCGGGAAGTCCTCGAAGTCAAAGGCGATGACGAGTGGAAACTCATTTCCGAACGAGTCAAAAAAGTGATGGATGCCCGCACCGAAATTGGTTTTGGCGGCATGGGTTTCGGAGGCGGATTCGGCGGACGGCCCGGTGGAGATCGTGGCGGTGACCGCAATACGAATTCAAACAACGGCGGTGGTGGTGAAACGCGTCGCCGCTTCGGCCCGGAACCGAGCGCCGAGGAACAAGCGCTGCAAAAAGCGATCGAAGCAAAGGCACCGGCCGACGAAATCAAAACCAAACTCGCCAAAGTCCGGGAAGTCCGGAAAGCAAAAGAGGTCAAACTTGAACAGGCCCAGGAAGAGTTGAAGAAAGTGTTGTCCGTCAAACAGGAAGCGGCAGCAGTGATGAACGGTTTGTTGAAGTAACCGTTGGGATTGCCCACATCATGCCGAACAGCGCCAACCCAACGGGTGCACCGGAGTTGCTTGAGCGGATGATTTCCGCCAAGCAACTTTCGGCGGCGGATGCCCGGATCATCCGCGAACAAAAAGGCGGTGATGCGGTTCTCGCTTCCGAGGAAGCTGTTCTCAAGTGGCTCGCTAAAGAATACAACGTCGGTTTTTCATCGCTCGATGAAATCGAACCCGACAAGGAACTTCTCTCGCTTTTTCCGGCCCGGCTTTTGTTGCGCGATGAACTCCTACCGTTGCGCCGCGTCAATGGCCACGTGGAAATTGCCACGAGCCGGTTGTTTGCGACGCAGGCTCTGGATGCGCTGAAATCGCTCACTGGCCTGCGCCTTCATCCGGTACTTGCGCCGAGCGAAGCGATTCAACGAGAAATTAAAAAGCGCCTCGGCGTCGGCGCGGACACGATTGACACGCTCGACGAAGCATCGCTCCAGGTCGTCGATGAAAATAAAGAGGACGATTCCAACATTGATAGCGCCGCCGAAGACGCTTCGATTATCCGCTTCGTCAACCAGGTTTTGCGCGACGCCATTGAGCTGCGCGCGTCGGACGTTCACCTTGAACCTTTCGAAAACGAACTGCGCATTCGCTATCGCATCGACGGCGTGTTGCAGGAGGTTCCGGTTCCAGCGCAGATCAAACGATTTCAACCCGCCATCGTTTCGCGGGTGAAAATCCTGAGCCATCTGAACATCGCGGAAAAGCGATTGCCGCAAGACGGGCGCATCAAAATCCGCCTCGCCAATAACGAAGTTGATATTCGCGTCTCCGTGATTCCCATGCTGCACGGAGAAGCCGTCGTGATGCGTTTGCTGCGGCAGAACTCCACGCTCCTCGGCATGGGCGAACTTGGCCTGGACCCGCGCGAACTGAAATCGTTTCGCCGCGTCCTGGCGTTGCCGCACGGGATTATCCTCGTCACCGGCCCCACGGGCAGCGGCAAAACTTCGACGCTTTACACCGCGCTCAACGAGATCAACGACTCGGTCCGCAAAATTATCACGATTGAAGATCCAATTGAATATCAGCTTCGCGGCATCAACCAGATCCAGGTTTCGGAAAAAGCCGGCCTGACCTTTGCTCGCGGTCTCCGCTCGGTTTTGCGCCACGATCCCGACGTTATTCTCGTCGGCGAAATTCGCGACCAGGAGACGGCGCAAATCGCCGTGCAGGCTTCGCTCACCGGGCACTTGGTTTTTTCCACGCTGCATACCAATGACGCGCCCGGGGCGCTGACCCGCCTCGTGGACATGGGGGTCGAACCTTACCTTGTTGCGTCGTCGCTCGAAGCCGTCCTCGCGCAACGCCTCATCCGCGTGCTTTGTCCGCATTGCAAAAAGGAAGATACGTCGCCCACGACGGCCGCGCTCAAGGCGCAACTCCAGTTTGGCGAGGGAGAAATCATTTTTGCCGCAATCGGATGCCGCCAGTGCCGCAACACCGGCTATCACGGTCGCCGCGCTATTTTCGAGTGGATGGACAGCAATAACGAAATCCGCCAGATGATTTTGAAAAACTGTTCCAGTGATCAACTGCGCGAGGCCGCGCGCCGCGCCGGAATGCGCGCACTTTCCGAAGATGGCTGGCGCCTGGTTCGGGATGGGGTCACGACTCCCAGCGAAGTTTTGCGGGTGACCAAGGATCAAACGCTCGCCCAGGAACGCGAAGAGGCGGCGGCCGAATCGCTCGTGGCAAAATAAAAATATGCCCGTCTTTCAATATCGAGCGTTGCAAACGGACGGCACGATTGCCGAGGGGCAGATCGAGGCCGGCGGGCGACAGGACGCCTTCCAGCAAATGGAAGGGCGCGGACTGCGCCCTATCAACCTGACCGAAAAAAACTGGAAGCCAGCCCGGACTGCGAATGCGCTGCAAAAAAAAGAAAAGCTTCCTGCCGTGCCCGCTTCACCGATTCCCGCCAAAAGCGCTTTTGGCGGTTCGACGAAAATTACCGCGCGGATGCTGGAAAACTTCACGCGGCTGCTTTCCAGTCTGCTTTCGGCGGGCGTCCCGCTCAGTCGCGCACTGGTGATTCTTTGTCGCGAAGCTGCCCCGGCCGCCGCGGCCAAATGGAAAAAAATTCACGACCGCGTGATTGATGGAATGCCGCTGGCCGAGGCAATGGGCAAATCGCCTGAAACGTTCCCGCGCGTTTATATCGCAATGGTGGAAGCGGGTGAAACCGGTGGATTTCTCGACGTGGTTTTGGGGCAGATCGCTGATTTCCAGACTCGCGAAAAGGAGATGCGCGGGAAAGTTCTAACCGCGCTTCTCTATCCCACCATTTTGCTCGGGCTCGCGCTCGCTGTGCTGGTTTTCCTCCTCGTATTTTTTATCCCGCGCTTTCAAACCATTTTCGCCGGCTTCGGCGGACACCTGCCGGCGCTCACGCAGATCATCGTTTCCACGAGCGAAGTTCTTCGCTCGTACGGCCTGATTCTCCTGGTCGGTCTGGTGGTCGGAGGATTCATGATTCGAACGTGGGTCGTTTCGGAACAAGGCCGTCGCGTCTGGGAAGGATTTATTTTGCGCGCACCAGTCGTGGGACCACTGGTGTCGCAATTCGCCATGTCGCGGTTTTGTCGGATGCTCGGGACGCTGCTCGGAGCGGGCGTTCCATTGATCAACGCGCTGAATGTCGCGCGCCGTTCGATTGGGAACCAGATTCTTGTGGACGCCGTTTCCAATTCCATCGAGCGGGTCAAGGAAGGCAAACAACTCGGGCCGAGCCTGGGCGATTGCCGCACACTCTTCGCCGGTTCCGTTTTGGAAATGATTTCCGTCGCCGAGGAAAGCGGCAAGCTC
>JBDSIW010000302.1:0-3389 GCA_039917795.1 Verrucomicrobiota bacterium
CGGGTCAAACACCAAATAGGCATTTACCGTCATGTCTTCGAAAGTGGTGTTGAAGGAGGCGAGCCCGTTCAATTGGTGGCCGGCCGGAAACCATGATTTTTTTCCCAGTTCCACGAGCGCATTCGCCGCAAGGTTCAGCGGAGGAGCAAGCTTTCGCGCGGCGGCTTCATCCCATTCGCCCGCCTTGAGTTTCGCGAGTTGCTCCTGCGCGATGGCTGCGCGCCGGCAAAGGTCGTCGTCGCTGATTTTCGAGCCACGTTGCGCCTTGCCGATCACGTCGGCAAAACTGTCTTCGAGAGGAATTCGTGTCATAGAGGCAGCGAGGTTAGGGAGCCGGTTTTAGAAATGGAAAGGAAATTTTCAGGGGAAAAGGATCCGCTTCACGTGCGAATAAACATTCATCCGTTCTTCGCGCAGAAAACCGACGAGCGTCTGGCCGCTTTCCGCCGCGAACTCCACCGCCAGGCTTGAGGGGGCGGACACAGCGCAAATCAGAGGAACGCGCGCTGCGAGCGCCTTCTGCAAAATCTCAAACGAGGCGCGCCCGCTCACCATCAGGATATGGCGGTCGAGCGGAAAATTGCCTTCGAGAAATGCGTGGCCCAAAACTTTGTCCACCGCATTGTGCCTTCCCACGTCCTCGCGCAAAACGAGGAGGTTTCCCTCGAGGTCAAACAGTGCCGCCGCGTGCAGGCCGCCCGTGCGCTCGAACGTGGATTGTTCCGCGCGCAACTTGGCGGGAAGGTCCAGGAAAATCTTCGCGCACACCGTTAGCTTGGAATTGATCTTCGGAAAATGCCGATGCACCGATTCGATAGTGGCCTTCCCGCACAAGCCGCAGCTGGACGACGCGAAAACGTGGCGCGTCAGTTGTTTGAAATCGACGATCACCTCCGGGGCGAGAAAAACGTTGATGACATTTTTATCGCGGTTGCGCGGGTGGGGTTGGATTTTGCGAATGTCACCCCGCTTTTTGATCAAGCCTTCCGTGACCAGGAAACCAGCGGCCAGTTCTTCGTCCTGTCCGGGCGTCCGCATGGTCACGCTCACGGGCTGATTATCCACCCGGATCTCCAGCGGCTCTTCAATGGCAAATTCGTCTTCGCACCGCACTGGTTTGGACCCGAGCGCCCAGCGCACGATGCGAGGTTTTGGCTTGGTCTTCAATTGCAGCGCGACTCTAACTGAATTCGGCCCATTACGATTTCTTTATTTTTGCGTAACGTTCCAGGGCCACTTCGCGGGCGATGGTGTGGCTGACAATCGGCTCCGGATAATCATCACCTAATTTAAGCGTGGCCCGCATCAGGATTTCGGCAGGTGCCCGCCAGGGCTGGTGAATCCATTGGTCCGGCAAATTGGCAATCTCGGGGATCCAACGGCGAACATATTCTCCATGCGGATCAAATTTTTCTCCCTGAGTCACGGGATTGAAAATCCGGAAGAAGGGTGCGGCGTCCGCCCCGCAACCGGCCGACCATTGCCAGCCGAGCGTGTTGTTGGCGAGATCCGCATCGACGAGTGTGTCCCAGAACCAGCGCGCCCCGAGCCGCCAGGGTTGCAGCAAATCCTTGATCAGAAATGAGGCGGCAACCATGCGGACACGATTGTGCATCCAACCCGTTGCCCAGAGCTCGCGCATTCCCGCATCGACAATCGGATAGCCGGTTTGGCCGCGTTGCCACGCTTCCAGCCAGGACTCGTTTTTCTCCCAGGTGAATTCCTTGAATTTTTCCTGCATCGGTTCGGTGGTGGTTTTCGGAAAGTGAAAAAGCAAATGATGGGCAAATTCTCTCCAGCCGATTTCTGAGAAGAACTGTGAGTTGCGCCACGCTTTATCAGTTCTGGAAATTGACTCGGCCGCTTCTTTGGTTCCATGCCAGATTTGCCGGGGACTGATTTCACCGAAATGCAAATAAGGCGATAAGCGCGAGGTTCCGCGCAGCGCGGGCTGGTTGCGAGTGTCAGCGTAACGACCCAATCCTTCGCGCAAAAAAGTTTTGAGGTTTTTCTCCGCGCCCTTTTCACCCGGTTCCCATGTGTCGCGAATTCCCTTGGCCCAATCAATTTCTGGCTCCAATGACAATTCATCCAGCGCCAGTGATTTCAGCGCGCGCTGCGGCGCAAGTAACTTTCGCGGGGCAGGGAGTGGTCGAGGAATCTCGACTTGTTCGGCCAGCGCGAGGCAGGTTTTCCAATAGGGGGTGAAGACACGGAAAGGATTCCCGGTTTTATTCGCAACTGTCCACGGCTCGAAGAGGAGATGGCTGTTGAAACTTTGCGCTGCGATTCCCGTTTTCTGGAGACGACTTTTAAGTTCCTTGTCATGTTCGATGCTGGCCGGCTCATAACGACGATTCCAAAAAATGGCCGTCGCACGGGATTCGTTGAGGAGCGACTCCAATTGCTCCTGCGCTGGGCCGCGGCGAACGACGAGCGTCGAGCCGAGCGCGCGCAGGCTTTCTGACAAAGCGAGCAGCGATTGATGCAGCCAAAAGCGGCTGGCAGCGCCGGGCGTCCACTCACCGTCGTCTTCTGGTGACCAAATGAAAACTGGAACGATGGCGCCTCGCTCGCTGGCCGCAATCAGCGCCGGATTGTCTGCGACGCGCAAATCCTGGCGAAACCAAACGATGGATAAATTTTGCACCTTTTCGGCTGCGCCTCGGTCCTGGGGTTTCATTCTGACTTCGAGGATTGGAATTCCCTTACTCCAGCCCGACCACCGTGCCCGCGATGTAGCGCGTGCCGTTGGCTTGGTTGAAATAATAAACCACCAAGGTGCGATTCCCGGAAATCATCGTCGCCCAGGGATAGCCCAGGTCGCCATTCCCACCGTCGTCGCGCAGGACAATTTCAGCCGCGGTTTTTACGTCCGTGCATTCTGGATTCAAAATGCGCGCGCGAATTCCAAAGGGCGGATGGCGATAGCCGTAAACCAGCAAAACGCGCTGGTCGGGAAGCCGCAGCGCGTAATGCGGGTGTCCTTGAAAACCGGCGTCTTCCCAAGGAAGAAAACTTTTCCCGCCATCGGTCGATCGAGCCACCGCGGTGCGATCATCGAAGCCCTCGGTGCGCATGAAAGCAACAAGTTCGCCTTTGAGTGTTTCGTAAAGGGAACTTTCGTTGAAGGTCACTTTTTCATCATGCGCGACGGGGCAGGAATATTTCCAGGTTTCACCCTTGTCGGCCGAGATCATCAAGTGCGTGGCTGTTTTTACCGGCGGGGCCGCGCTCGCGGAAGCCACCACCCAGAACACGCGCCCATCTTTTCCTTCGCAAAGCGATCCGCGATTGTAGGCGGGGACGGGTTTGCCAAACGGATCCAGCGTCACCTCGTCTTTGCAGGGCGGGGGAATGATGGGACCTTTCCAGGAGTTCCCGCCATC
>JBDSIW010000303.1:0-4789 GCA_039917795.1 Verrucomicrobiota bacterium
GATACATGCCGCCGGTCGAAGCGCACGCGCCCATCGCGATGACCCATTTCGGCTCCGGCATCTGGTCGTAAATTCTTTTGACGGCGAGCGCCATTTTGTAAGTGACCGTGCCAGCGACAATCATCACATCAGATTGACGCGGCGAAAAACGCATCACTTCCGAACCAAAGCGCGCGATGTCATACCGACTCGCTCCCGCCGCCATGAGTTCAATCGCGCAACACGCCAGACCCATCGGCATCGGCCAGACGGAATTTTTGCGAAACCAATTGAGCGCAGCATCGACTCGCGTGACGACGACGTCGCCTTCGATTTTCGAGTTATATGCGAATTCGGTGTTGGTTTTCATGGGAACGAAACTGCTTGAACAGAATTAAGTAACCACCGCTTTTTTAGGGGCGCAAGAACTTTGTGATTTTTTTCACAAGCTTTCTCATACTTGGGATTTGTTATACAAATGTAACTCGCCACTTAGTTACCCCTGAGCTAGGCTCTCGTCCCTTTTATGGCAGCAGAACCGACAATTTTTGGTCCGCAACATTTCATTAACCGCGAGTTGAGCTGGCTCGAATTCAACCAGCGGGTTCTGGACGAGGCGCTTGATGATAAAACTCCTTTGCTCGAGCGGGTGAAGTTTTTCTGCATTGCCTGCTCGAACCTGGACGAGTTTTTTGAAGTCCGAGTTGCGGGCGTCAAACAGCAGGTGGAAAGCAGCGTGGTTGAGCGCAGCCTCGATGGTTTGACCGCCAGCGAAAATTTGAACGCGGTTACGCGGCGTGTCCGGAAAATGGTGGAGCAGAAATACAGGTGCTGGCGGGAAGAGTTGGTGCCCGCGCTGGCCAAAAATGGAATCCAGTTTCTCGATTTCAAGGAACTCAGCAAGCCTGACATCGTTTGGATTGAGAATTATTATCGCGCAAAAGTACGGCCGGTGCTCACCCCGCTCGGCATCGATCCAGCGCATCCATTTCCGCAACTGCTGAACAAGTCGCTTAACATCGTCGTTCAGTTGGAGATCGTCCAAACCAAGGAAACCCGCCGTCGTCTGGCGGTAGTGCAGGTGCCGCGCGTTTTGCCACGGCTTGTCAAACTTCCGCGCGCCGACGCGAAGCAGGATTACTTTTTCCTGGGCAATCTGATTGGTCATTACCTACAAGATTTGTTCCCAGGCACAAAAATTCTCGGCTACTGGCATTTTCGTGTCACCCGGAACAGCGAGTTGTATATTGACGAGGACGACATGGCCAATCTCCTCAAGGCGGTGGAAAATGAATTGCACAATCGCCGTCGGGGCGACGCCGTCCGCCTGGAGGTTGAAAAAGATTGCCCGCCCGAAGTTCTCTCCCAGCTCCTGGAAAATTTTCGCCTTGGCGAAGAGGATTTGTATCTGATCGACGGACCGCTCAATCCCGTCCGCCTCATGTCGATTTACGACGGCGACCATTCGCCCGAGTTGCGGGATCCGCCCTTCGTTGCCCCGCTCGCCCCGGCGTTGCGCGATGAACGGGACTTGTTCGCGGCGATTCGCGAACGCGATATTCTGCTCCATCACCCGTATGAAAACTTCAGCAGTGTCGTCGATTTTCTAAAACGCGCGGCCGAAGATCCGAATGTGCTGGCGATAAAACAAACGCTTTATCGCACGGGCGGCGATCCGCAGATCGTGGGCGCGCTGATGGACGCGGTCCGCAATGGCAAGCAGGTGACCGCCGTCGTGGAACTCAAGGCGCGCTTTGATGAAGCGAACAACATTCTCTGGGCGCAAAAGCTGGAGGAGGCTGGCGTACACGTTGTCTATGGCCTGGTCGGTTACAAAATTCACGGGAAGATGTGCATGGTCGTGCGACGGGATGACGATGCGATTCGCCGTTACGTGCATCTCAGCACAGGTAACTACAATCCCACGACGGGTCGAATTTACACGGATGTTGGACTCTTTACCTGCCGCGCTGATTTCGGCGAAGACGCCACCAATTTGTTTAATTTGCTCACCGGCATCTGCCAGTTCCAGGGCACGCGCAAGTTCCTGGTCGCGCCGTTCGAATTGCATAAGAAAATTCTCTTGCTCATCCAGCGTGAAGCCGAGAATGCCAAAAAGGGATTGCCCGCACGCATCATTGCAAAGATGAATGCGTTGGTGGACCGCGAAGTGATCGAAGCGCTTTATGCTGCCTCGCAAGCGGGCGTGAAAATCGACCTGATCGTGCGCGGCATTTGTTGCCTACGCCCGAAGGTGAGGGGGATCAGCGACAACATCAGTGTGCGCAGCATCGTCGATCGCTTCCTGGAACACAGCCGCATTTTTTATTTTGAGAACGCGTGTCAGCCCGAGATTTTCGTCGGGAGTGCCGATTGGATGCCGCGCAATTTTTATCGCCGGATTGAAGTTGTTTTTCCGATCCTGGACGGAAATTTGCGCGAGCGCATTCGCGCTGAGATTCTGGAACTTGCCCTGAGCGATAACACCAAAGCGCGTTTGTTGAATGCCAACGGGGTTTCTTCGCGAGCCGCTTTGCGCGGGAGCAGTTCGCGGCGCAGCCAGTCGGAATTGATCTCCCGTTCCATGGGCGATCAGGGATTGAAGAAAAGTGCCCGGCAAAAATCACAGTATCCGGCGATGAAACTCGCACCGAAACCGGCTCGAATAAAAAGAGCAGGGTAACGACACGGCGCCGAATCGTCCAAGATGAGCGCGCTCAAGCCGATAACGATCATGGGAGGCGGTTTGGCCGGCCTTTCGTTGGGCATCGGTCTCGTCCAACATGGAATCCAGGTTGAACTTTTTGAAGCGGGACGATACCCGCGCCATCGCGTTTGCGGAGAATTTATCAGCGGTCGGGGACAGCATTCCCTGGAGCGTCTTGGCCTTCGCCATCTATTGATTTCAGGCGGCGCCCGGTTTGCCAAAACCGCTGCATTCTTCTCGAAGAAAATCTCCTATCCGCAAAAAAATTTGCCGGAACCGGCGCTTTGTCTTTCGCGGTACGTCCTCGACGATATTCTCGCGCAGGAATTTTCCCGTCGCGGTGGCAGGTTGCACTTGAACGAACGCTGGACCGGAAATTTCGCGGATGGAACGGTTCGCGCCACTGGGCGACGAGTGCAAAATGCCGTCGGAGGCTGGCGCTATTTCGGGCTCAAGGTTCACGCGCAAAATGTGGAATTGAGCGCCGATCTTGAAATGCATTTTGTCCCCGGCGGATACGTCGGGCTCTGCCAGCTTGCCGGAGGCGAAGTCAATGTCTGCGGGCTGTTTCGCACCCGGGCCGCGGTGACCGACCTTGCAAAGCAATGGCGCGAATGGCTCCGAGGTCCGCAGGGCTCACCACTCTACTCCCGACTTTCGCGTGCGGCCTTTGAAGAAGCTTCCTTCTGTAGTGTCGCGGGGCTTTCGATCGAGCCACAGCGGGCCACGGGAACGAAAGAGTGTTCCCTTGGTGATTCGCTCACGATGATTCCGCCCGTCACTGGAAATGGCATGTCGATGGCGTTTGAATCCGCTGAGTTGGCGGTTGGGCCAATCAAGGAATATTGCGCCGGGACGCTTTCGTGGGCGGAGGCGCAGGCGGAGGTGGCACGCCGTTGCGACGAAGCTTTTGCGGCGCGGTTGACCTGGGCGCGGCGATTTCAAAAAATATTATTCCAGACCACGCTGTGCGGTCCCGCACTTTTTTTCGCAACCCGTTTCCCGGGAATGTGGCCGGCGTTCTTCTCCCTGACTCGTTGATCAGCAAGATTTTTTTCGCAAAAAAATTCTCTTGAATGGCGAATTTTGCCATTACCTTCTTTTCATGGGACAACGACGAGAGGCGCGGGAGCGCGCAGTACAATTTTTATTTCAGCACGATTTGAATGCGCCGGAAGATTTGGAACTGGCGCTCTCCCAATTCTGGAATTCGCAGCGCGCCGCGTCGCTCGCCGAAGACAAAGGCAACGCAACCTGGGGGCAAAAAACAGAATTGCCGCCGCCCTCAGTTGAGGAAACGGCCCTGCGCGTTTTCGCCGAACCCCTGATTCGCGGCGCGCTGGAACATCGGGATTCCCTGGACGACCACATCAAAAAGCATGCGCAAAACTGGGATTTGCATCGCATGGCGGTGGTGGATCGAAACATATTGCGGCTGGCGATTTACGAGATGTTGTTTCGAGACGACATCCCTCCGGTCGTCAGCATCAACGAGGCGGTGGACATCGCGAAAAAATTTTCGACGCAGGACAGCGGTAAATTCGTCAATGGACTTTTGGACAAGGTGAAAGGCGAATTAATGCGGCCATCGAGGATTGTGAAGTGAGTTCAATGTTTCAACTCCAAAGCTCAAAGTCTCTCCCGAATCGCGTTGCGAATTCGTTCCCTTTGCATTTAATCACGAAACTTTGAACTAAATTTGATGTTCGCCGATCTCCATCTCCACACCCGGTTTTCGGATGGGACCTACACGCCTGAGGAATTGGCGGCGCACGGCAAGCGGGTGGGCCTTTCGGCCATGGCGTTGACCGACCACGACACGGTCGAAGGCTGCCCGCGGATGACTGCGGCGTGTCTCGCCATCGGGATTAAATTTGTCCCCGGCACCGAACTCACTGCGGAACTGGACGGGATCGAATTTCATCTGCTCGGTTTTTTTCTCGACACCGCGAATCCAAATTTGTTGCGCGAGACCGGGAAGTTTCAAGCGGTTCGTCAGGATCGGATTCGCGAAATGGTGGCGCGCCTGAATTCGCGAGGGATTCCTCTGCGGGAGGAAACCGTCTTCGAAATCGCCAATTGCAAATCGCCCGGGCGTCCGCA
>JBDSIW010000304.1:0-2779 GCA_039917795.1 Verrucomicrobiota bacterium
TCGACGAATCGGCCAAAGGTCATCAGCAACTCCGTGACGTCGCTGACCAAACCGGCGGCGAGCAGACCGCGCGCGGCGATGAGCGAATCCCGGCCCCAATCCAGAAACCATGGGTAACCGGCGATCACGGTTTTCCCACTACCTCGTTTCACAACGAATTGCCGCGCGGCCAGAGTGAGTTGCCGGCCAAAGGAATCAGCCTCAGGAAATTTTGCGCGATTGAGCGCGAGCTTGTTTTCGACGAGACGGTTGGCGGCAATTTCCTGCACGAGTTCGCGCGTTGGGTCAACCGTGTCCGCGCAAAGCACGAGTGAAACGGATTTATTTTTCGCGAAGGGCAATTTAAACCAGCCTGGGCTGAAGGCGTCGCCCGCGCCCACCTGCCCGCGATTCTGTTCGATCGGATGCGGAATGTTGTCCGACCACTCGGCCTCGTGATGATAAAATCCGCTGTCGCTGTAAACACGCAATTGCCGATCCGCCGCCGGGGAAAAGACAAACCCGGACTTATCCGTGAGCGGTTTCGAGTTGGATTGGAAATGATGTTCCGCACCGGAATTGCGGTGAGTTTCAGAGTGAAAATTCCGATCCTCAATGTCCACGCGAACAATGAGCGTGATGCTTATCGCCTCCGTAGCGGCCGACCCGGGTCGGCGTTTCCCTGAATTTGCCTTAGCGGCGACCAACGCCGCCTCGCGTTTGCTGCTGCTGCTTTGGAAACGGAGTACCGTTGTATTTTTCCCATCGAGCATGTCCGCGGTGAGCTCGATATTGGCGACACGTTGGTCTCCCACCTTCGCTGAAAATTGCCAGATCGCAGGCGGGCCCGGCTGGATCGAAACGAGATTCTGCGCGCTCAACTGGGTGACGAACCCGTCGGCGTTCAGCCAGACGCGGACGCGTTTCACAAAGACGTGTCGATCCGTGGGAAAATTCTCGTTCCGATTGGCACCCAGCACGCAATCGTATTTTGAATTGATGCGCCCGAGATCAACGCACATGCGCGCCATTCCCCCGAGTCCATTGGTCAGCAGCACGAGCGCATCGGCGGGCGGTGCGGGCAAGGTAGTTTGAAAGGTGGCGCTGGGCGTGAGAAACCGGACGGACGCCTCGAGTTGCTGATCGGCGGGGGCGTATCGCTCAAGGGCCAGAACCATATCGTGGGCGGAATCAATTTTCCGCGGGGCGAAAAAGGCGACGTGCCCGCTGGCGACTTCGATGGAGGACGCGTGTTCCAACACGGCAGAATCTTTCGCGCCCAAGGTTGCGCGAAAGGGGACGGAATCGCACAGCAACAACCAATGGTCCGGAGGAATGGGCGTGATGCGGCGGCGATCCAATAAAGTCCACGTGACCACTTGCGGGAAGCTCGTCTCCTCCTCTCGTGAGGGCGCCGGTGATTTTAATTCGTCGTTGGATTTAGAAAAATTATGAGCGCCCACACGAGACGCGGCTGGGAGGTGGGAAATTTCACTGAGGAATTGTTTGGGCGAAGCGTCCACCTGCGCGGCCAATTCGCGCCAATCTCGCGCGCCGATTTTTTCCGGCGACATTACTTTGCTCAAAGCAGACAAAGCCCAGGCCGCCTGTGCCCGGGCGCGCCGGTAGCTCTCCCCGGTCTGGCCCGCCGGTGTCGGCGTAACCGCGAGACAGCACGCTCCGCCCGCCGCCAACGAGAAGGAGGCGCTTCCATCCTTTGCCTGAGCGAATTGGATGGGCGGCTGGTCGAGCAGGTCAATCCTTGGCTCGCCCAGTTCGCGAAAGATTTTTTCCTCCAGTAAAAACGTTTGCGCCTTCTCCACGTCGTTATTGATCAGGATGAGGACGGAATCTTTGCCTTCCGCGGATTTGCGGCTGAGAGCAAGGATGGGCGAATCGAGCGCGCTCAAACGCGCCAGCGTGGCACCGTCAAAGAAACAGGGATGATTCGACAGGAGCTGGTTCAGCTGGGCGATTTCGCCAACGATATTTTCCTTCCCTCCCCAAGCCATGCCGCGGCTTTGGTGAACCTGGATTTGCTCGTCCGCCAGCCATTCCGTCCCGCAAGTGAATCCATATCCGCCGCAAACACTGGTCAAGGCGCAAAGCCGATTCCGCATCAACGACCAGGCGCGACCTTTCTTGGCGAGGCGTTCGTTGTCGTGCGTTTCGCTGTAGTGAACGTAAACGCCCACGCGCTCGCTTTGGCGGAGCGAATAGTCCAGATACGACGCCACCTCGCGCGCGGAATAATTCTGGAACACTTCCGAGTAGGCCCACTGCATTCCTCCTTCGGTGAGCAACGATTCGGTGGCGGCCCACGGACCACCCAAACCTTCGAGAAGGAAGAGTGTTTCGGGAAATTCCTCACGCACACGCGCCTCGATGTATTGCCAGACGGGCAAGGGAACTTTGTAACCGGCGTCGCAGCGGAAACCATCCACGCCACGACGGCACCAGGTGAGAAAAGCATCCGCGAAATGTTCCCAAAGTTCGGTGAAGTTGGGGTCGAGTTCGACCAGATCAGCCCAGACCGTTCCCCAAGCGCCGGGGCTGGCGAAATTCCCTTTCGCGTCGCGCAAAAACCATTTGGGGTGCGTCTCCCAAAGAGTCGATCCCCAGCCGGTGTGATTGATGACGACGTCGAGCAGAACTTTCGCGCGGCGCCGGTGCGCCTCATAAGTTAGTTCACAAAATTGTTCAACGCCGGTGGTGCGTTGATCAAATTCCACCAGCGCGGGATCAACTGCCGTCAAATCTTCGCAGGCATACGGACTCCCAAACCGGCCAAAGCGCGCAA
>JBDSIW010000305.1:0-2769 GCA_039917795.1 Verrucomicrobiota bacterium
GTCGTGCCGACGGCTGACCAATAACCGTCCCACAATTCGACCGGCTTTCCCTCCAGCGATCGCGCCTGAACTTCAACGGCGCAGATTTCACTCGTGCTGCCGGGATAAACTTCTTTCAGCACGCAGGAGACAACGACTTGAAGCGGGACCGTGCGGATGCGTTCGCGCAATCGCGGCGGGAACTCCACACCAATTGAATGGAGCAACGCCGCACCAGCCCGCGTTTCGAGCGCCGGCGCTGGGATGACATTCTCACGATGGGGCGCAAGCACTCCGCCCTCGGCTGGCGGGCCGAGAAAAATCGCGTCGCGCGCGACAAAAAGCGCGGGGCGCCCTTCCAGCACGCAGAGCAACGGGGGTATCGGGGATCCATCTGCTTGCGTCACACTGAGCCGGTAATCGTCCTGCTCGGTTTCAGCGAAACCAAGGTTCCAGCGCAATCGTTCTTTCGGACGCTCGAAACTTTTGCCATCGGAATTCACCAGCAAGGCGTCGAAGGCAGACATCCGAAACAGGCGCCCCACTTTCTGCAACGAAACTGAATCGGAATAATCCACGTGGGTTGATGGGGAAAAATCGAGGCGCGCGGAGAAATTTTCCCAAAGCCAAAGTGCTTCCGCGGACAGCTCAATCGCGCCTTTTTTCAAGTCATCGCGAAACTGCCGGGCCTGTCCGGACTTCAGCGGCTCAAAGTCTGCGTGCCCGGGAGGACGCCATTCCAGCACAACGGACTTGTCGCCAAATCGCGCGCGCAATTCGCAGATGCCGCCACTCGCGAGAGTCACCGTCGACGGCCATTTGCCCGCGTTGTTCATCGTTTGTTTCCATCGGTCCACTTCGCGGCTGCGACGCCAGCGCCGGAGCGGGTCCTGGATTTCGCTCACATCACTGACCGGCAGCATGAAGTCGGGCAGGTCAATGCCCTGTTCCACTGCCGCGTTGGCCACATACAACCAGAAGGCGCGCTCGGTCGCGGGAAAGGAAGGCCAGATGTGCAGCGCATCCCAGGAATTTCCGCCCATAGGCAAACCGAGGTCTGCGAAATCCCAGCGCGTGATTTTGCGGGCCTGAACACAACGGGCGTAAGCCAATTGAAGGCGGGTGAGAAAATGTTTTTCCGGTGCGTTCAGGGCGCGACCATTTATTTTTTGCAACTCCTGCGCGAGGCTCTGGCGATTTGCCGGCGGTACGGCCGCGCGATTTTTCGTGGCTGCTGACAGCGGCGGGATCACGCTTAATCGCTGCACGCGCGCCGCGCTGTTTTCGGCGAGAAGACTTTTCAGGGCCGCGTAAATATGTTTGCAGTCACTGCCGAGGGGACAGGAACAATCTGCCGCCCAGCCGGCGCGCTGGCTGAACTTCAGGCAAACGCCATAGGGTTCGGAACCCTTGACCGTGGCAAAATACTGATTGGGTTTCTCCAACTCGATATCGACGACCCGGCCCTGGCGGAAATATTTTTCGCCGCGGGCCTGCGCGTTGGGATTCATCGAGCGCAGGAAAGTATTCGCCTGATTCAGGCCAGGAACGTCAGCCGGGATTTGCATCAAGGAAAAAAGGGTAAAACTAATTTACCACAGCGCAAGCCGACGGTTGCAAACAACGCTGCACCGTTTTTCAATGCCCTGCTGACTTCGCAGAATTCTCAAAGCAAACAGGTTTCCCATCGAGGCGGCAGAACGACCCAGCCTCGGAAAATCGGTGTCATCCTGGATCCGGTTACGACTTTGGCACGATCCAGATGTTCCGGTAGAAAACGGGATTGCCGTGGCCTTGCAATTGAATCGGACCGCCCTCGGCAACTTCTTTCATTCCGCCGCCGGGAGTTTCCTTTTGCAGTTCGCGTTTGTCGTGAATCAAGACCCCGTTGTGTTTCAGTGTCACCAGTGTGTTCCTGGTTTTTTTGCCGCTGTCATCCCACTTGGCTGCGTCCACGTCAAAGTCGTAGGTCTGCCAGGTGAGCGGGGGAAAACACATGTTCACGTCAGGCTTGGCTTGTTGATAAAATCCGCCGCACTCGTTGTTTTCGCCTTTGAGTCCGAAACTGTCGAGCACCTGGCATTCGTAGCGATCCAGAAGATAAATGCCGCTGTTGCCCCGATCCTGCCCGCGACCGAGCGGTTTGAACGGGAGGAGAAACTCGATGTGCAGGGTGAAGTTGGTAAATTTTTG
This sequence comes from Verrucomicrobiota bacterium, assembly GCA_039917795.1. Lineage (GTDB taxonomy): Bacteria > Verrucomicrobiota > Verrucomicrobiia > Limisphaerales > CANJXF01 > CANJXF01. The sequence continues at coordinate 2,173 of JBDSIW010000305.1, forward strand.
TTTCGAAGTCGTCCCGGCTTGCAATAATCCGCGCTCGTCCACGTGCCCGCCTTTCCAGGCGTCGGCGTTGCTGCCATCGAATAAAACGATTGCGCCATCCGGAGGCTTGGCGCCAAGCGTCGGACTTTTGCGCTCCGTTTTCTCCATCGTCCAGGGCCCGCCGGCGTCGCTCTTCATCGAGATTTTTCCAGCGAGCAGCTCGGCCCGATAATTATTTGTGCTCGTGAAAATGATTTTCTCGCCCTCGCGCTTGCCGTCTATTTCCTGCTTGAATTCCTTGTCCCAACCCTCGCCCGGCAAGCCGCCGCGATAAGTGACCATGCGGAATTTGTCCTCGCCCAAGGCAATGATTTGCGCGCCGCCCCAATCATTTTTGTATTCGCCCTGAGCGGCATAATCCGGCCCCGCTTTGGCTGGATCGGTAAATGTGTCGGGCTTCGCGTCCGCCGCCTGGACACGCGTGGAATTCAATCCGGCAACGAGGAAGGTGGTGACTAATGCGATTGGAAACAAAGTGCGCCATTTCATAATTTTTGAGTGATCGCCCGACATTGTTTGAGCGTGAATCGCTTTTTTCCGGGAGTTCACCCCGCAACT
>JBDSIW010000306.1:0-4616 GCA_039917795.1 Verrucomicrobiota bacterium
AATCTTCACCGACGACGCTCATCCCGGCGATCAATCCTTCAGTTAAAACTTCTTTGACGCTTCGGCCTTCCGCGAGCGCGGCGATGGTCATCTGTTCTACTTCCTTGGCTTTGCCTTCGTAAAGGCATTGGTTCATCAGGGCGTAGTCAGGCATAAAAAATCAGTTGGACAACTTTTTATCACTGATGTGTAAAGTGTCTCTTTCCGCGATGCGACAGCGGGGAAACTCCAAGATATAAAGAGTAACCACTTCGTCGTCAGTAAACGGAGAAAACTTGAACTCTTGGATCGTCTTTTGCAGGCACTCCTTAAGCTCAGACGATGCGCCTTCAAAGAACTCAATCTTTCTCACATGACCATCTCTTCCGACCAACAATCCGAAAAATGGATCTCGACCTAATGGGTTTTTGGAAGGCAGGCCGTGTTTTTCATAGCATCGCTCGAACTCGCTCTTGTTTTTAGCAAGTTGGGCTTCGCCTTCAGCCTCGAGTTTTTCGTAACTGGATCGCTTTCTCGCCACCTGCGCACGCTGCGTTTTAACTGACGCCTGTTCTGTGGTGTTCATGCTGTTGTTTAGATCACTCCACAAAGCCTTAATGATGACCATGCTCATTGCTTCGGGATCGTCAACGCCGTTGTCATGGAAGAACTGTAATAGCGGACGGTCACGATTGCCGTGCAGCCACTGATTTCGAATATTTGTTCCGTAACCGTGAAGCAAAAGAATCAATTCGGACTCCGCCATAGTCTTTATACTTTCGAGTTCATCAGAAGAAATGCTCGTTTTGAGTTGTTCGACATAAGGATGAAGAAAGGTGTCTCGTGCAAGGTCTTTGCCCTGCTTGGAAGCGCACCCAAGCAATAGCATAACCAAAAGAGATTGGGTGAGATGGTGAATGCTCATCGATTTTCAAAGCTCGCTACTAATCTATCATGTTCTTAGAATTAAATTCTTCCAACGCATCGAGCATCGCCTGAATATTTTTCCCCGACATTCCAGGACTGGTGCCGCCGCCGACGGATAAAATAATTCCTTCACCACCGCTTTTTTCCAAAACATCGAGGGTCGCTTCGCGCACTTCCTCAGGTGTGCCGCGCACGCCAACCTCGAGTGGATTCACATTTCCCATGAGGCACATCCGGTCGCCGACCCGTTCCTTAACCTCCGCGTAATCGGTTTGTTTACCCCAGTTCAGCACGTTGAATCCGGCGTCCGGCAAATGGTCGAGGCAGGCCTGCACTTCCGCATCGTTGTGATAAAGTTTCACCCAATCTTTCGGGAACGCGTCGCAGATACGCTTGAGATACGGATGACAAAATTCCTGATAATGTTCCTCGTTCACAAATCCAACAATGTCGTCGAGGATGAAAATGCCTTCAACCGTGCTTCCAATCGCATTCTGCTGAGCTTTGAGCCAGTCGATGATGAGGCGAGTGGAAAGATCGAGAAGTTTGTGCGCCCACTCCGGTTTTTCCACGAGGTCAATCATCAGATCCGTGGTCCCGCGAACGAAACCGGCCGTACACATCGGTCCGCGCGACGTGACGAACGGCATAATTTCACCCGCGTCCAGGATGCGCTGGCGCTGCATGCGGATACGATGGAGCGTCATGGCCATGAACGCGTCGTTCTCCACTTCGTATTCAGGAAATTTCTCGATGTCTTCGATATTGTAGAGCGTGTGATATTCGCTGGGCGTGTTGTCCGACCAGAATTTGATTTTCGAGCCAAGCGCAGAGGGCTCGGCCGCCATGCCGTATTCCATCCACCACGAGGGTACAAAAATAATGTCCGGAAATTCCTGGTGGATTTTCAAGTGCGCCTGAAACCAGACTTCCGGGTCGAGATAGAAATCCATGTGCTTGATTCCGAGATAGCCGGGGATCCATGGACTGTCCACGATGAGGGCCATTGGGATCTTGTCCAACTTTTCCAGCCGGGCGGCTCGTTTAAAAATATCCCACTGTTCTGGTCTCATAAAAAATTCTGCACAGAATTAAATTCGGGTTGCCTAAAAAATCGTTCGCGTTTTCTGGATCAAACTCATCGGCAAATGTTCTTATTTAGACGATTTGCAGCGAAGATTTCAGTGGGGTTTAACGTTTAACTTCCACCCAGTCAAGGCAAGAGGTCTTGCATACGATAAAATGGAATTCTCACTCTATTGAATTCACTCTCCGCCTCGTGGTCTGGTCTGAAAAAGCGGAGCCTTTCAACGCCAAGTCGAGGTCGTCAAAGCGATAAGTCCTGAACAGACGGCTGAGGAAAAAAACTCTCGCTGTCTCTATGGACTGTCTCTCCGGGGAAAGGGAGGATTGCCCGTTCCGAGCAACAATGTGAGACGCGCTCGGATGTGACTTCTCGGCGCTGAATTGCCGCGCGACATTCGATCCCTGCCCGAAGTCGTCGGGGAATTAAATTGGAGGTTTCGGTTGCTCGAACGGATTGGAGCGTCGGAGCGTTCCTTAGAATTGCCGGACTCGATAGTAGGCTGCGGCATTTGTTCCGCCGCCCAGATGGAGATAATTGGTCGCTCCTTCGCCGGTCCCCGAAACCACAATCTCACTGCTCACGTCCACGAACTTTGTCCCGAAGTTGCCGAGGGTATTGGTTGGAGTCTGCAGGATATAGCTGTGCCCTCCCACTGTCGTCCACTCGACCAGAAAATCGTCGCCAATTTGCTCCGCACTGACGATCCGAAACGCGGACGTTGCATTGAGCGGGTCTGTGCCCGACAGCCATTCCACGAGGTTGCTGGCCCCGTCATGGTCCGGATCGGCGGCGGGGTCGGAGCCAAGAGGTTGGCCGGTATAAATATTTTCCCACCAATCTGGTAAACCGTTTTGATCCGTGTCCACCATTCGCAGAAGATTGAGCCTGCCGCCGGTTCGGACTTTGCCTTCCAGGGCGGGAACCACATCCACGTTTCCCAAAACGCGCTGAATCCGTTCCGTCACGTTCTCGGCTGGGAAATTCATCGCAGCAAATGCAACCGCGCCGACAACGTGTGGCGTGGCCATCGATGTCCCCTGCAGAAACTGGTAAATCTTGGTCGAATCCAGAAAGTTGGCGACGGTTATATTTGTCGCGAGCGCTGCCGCTTTGAGCGCGAGACCGTCGGCTCGAGATAGGGAAACTGCGGGAATCCAATCGGCGAAATACGACAGGGTACCGGAAAAATTTCCGCTCGAATTGTTGTAGATGACGGCCGCAAGCGCGCCAGCCGCCATCGCATTCGCAACCTTTTCCGAGAAAAGAAGAGTGCCGCGGGAAATGAGAGCGATGTTGCCGTTCACTTCAGGTGGAAAATCGGCGGCGTAACCGAGTCCGCAGTCATAAAGGGTTCCGGTAATTCCGGTGGTAAAGCCAGAATAAGTCAGCGCGTTGGCGACGAAGTTTGACGAATCCCGAGTTACGAATGCGGTGGTTCCAGCCACGTTGGTGGGTGTGGTGGAAAAAATATTTATCCCAGGCGCGCCAATATCAACTGTATTGGTCCCGTAATTCGAGAAACCAGTGAGGGCGTCATTCGGGTCCGTCGCTGCGACAACAATCATGTTCGTCAAGCGGTAGGACGCCGGGTAGGCAGGAATCAAATCGTTGTCGCTGCTGCCATTTCCAGCAGCGGCGCAAAAAACAATCCCGACATCGCCTGCCGCTGCGATGGCCGCGCGCATTGACTCGCCATAATCCGGTCCGCCAAAGGAGGCATTGATGGCCACGACGTTCACGCCGCGTAATTTCATCATGATCGTGTAATCAATGGCGGAGACAATGGCGTCGTCGGGAAAAGAATTGGGGACGGCGTTGTTTTCCACTTTAAGCGCCATGATTCTGGCTTGATAATCCACCCCGATCACGCCCAGTTGGTTTTTGCCCGTCGCAGCAATCGTCCCGGCTACATGGGTTCCATGCAGGCCGCCAGCCGTCGGATTGGAATCTCCGTCCGCAAAATCATAACCGAAATAATCGTCCACCAATCCATTTCCATCTTCATCGATCCCGTTCCCTGGAATCTCGACGCGATTGGTCCACATGCTGTCCGCGAGGTCTGGATGGTTGTAGTCCACTCCGCTATCAATGACCGCCACCACGATTTCATTCGTCGTAGTACGCGCCATTCTCCACGCGGCGCTGAAGTTGATATCGCTGCCGCTCGTCCCCGAGAAGCCATTCACGGCTTGCCCAGTGTTTCGCAAACCCCACAACTGCCCGAAGAGCGGGTCGTTGGGCAATCCACCGTAGGGACGCCTGATGAAGTTTGGTTCCACCAGATCAACGGATAAATCGTTCTTCAACTCCGCCAGCAACGCCGCCGTCGTGCGATTCTTCGATCGAATCAAACCTGAATGTTTCCCGCGCCGAGCCGAGACATTGGCAAAGTGCTTGGTCAGCTGCAATTGATGGGCCTTGAGCGAAAGTTTTGCAGCGTCAAGTTTGACGGAACTTTTGAACGTCACGAGGACTTCGCCTTCCACGTAATCAGCGGGCTGGGGGACTGCATGTGCCGTGGCGAGGAGGCAACTCACTGTCATCATCCGTAGAATTATTTTAATCATGAGCGTCAAAATGAGACCAAGTGGGAATCAGTCCTGACCGTTGCGAGACCGATCTT
>JBDSIW010000307.1:0-10105 GCA_039917795.1 Verrucomicrobiota bacterium
AGTGAGCAGAGCGAGATAAACATTTTTATTATAGGCGTAACGTTGGCCTGAAACGCGTAACGGGCGTGCAGTTCTTCAGCGGGCTTTTTGGCTTCGCAAATGAAACGGTCTTTGCCATCGGCGCGAAAGAGATAATCGGCGCGTTTGTGACCGCCTTCGATCTTGGTGCGGCTTTCGACTTCGACTTCGCGGTGAGCGGTGATGTGTCCAGCGCGGTTTTCCACGTCCCATCCGAGGCTGCGAAAGAATGGATCGAGAAAACTACAAACGGTTGATGAAAAATTATGTCGGAGTGAACGGCGGATAGGTGGAACAGGCGTCCCGCCTGTTGAAGCGGGCGTCTCGCCCGCTTCCGTCCGGGCGCATCACATTGGGAACGAATACAGCGAGCCAACTGCCGCATCCTGTTTGTTTTCGTCAGCGCTAATCCTTTCTTAAAATGACGCGAGCCGACGGATTGCCGCGAGACGCGCCAATCAACAGGCGAGACGCCTGTTCCACCCAGAGGCATCAGCCCTCAACGCAATTCATCTTCAATGACGCCAAGAACATGGTGAGTTTTGTGGATGGCCATGTCAGTTACATCAAAATTTTCCTGGATAGTGCACCACGTAAAGGGCTGGCCATTTTTTACAATCCACCCGCCAGCTTCGATTATCAATGGACTCCAGATTGATTGGCACATAGGTGGAACTGGCGTTCCGCCTGTTGAAGCGGGCCTCTCTCCAGCTTCTGTCCAAGCGCTTCACATTCCACGAGAGTAAAGGAACCAACTGCCGCTTCCTGTCATGTTGTTGCTCGAATACTTTGTCAAAGCAACGCGCACCGACGGATTGCCGCGAGACGCGTCAATCAACAGGCGAGGCGCCTGTTCCACCACGCGGCATCAGCCCTCAACGCAATTTAACTTTGAGCACACGTGGAATTTTGGAGTTAGTTTTCATGCGCCTGTTGAACTCGACAGCGCGAAAGGAAGTGAACCTTTAATATTTCCCAAGGATCAACAGGGCTGCAAGTGCTCCGACTGCCATTGCAAAGAACCATCCGTTCCAACCCATTGAACTTGCGGGTCTCGGTCGTGGATAATCAGGTGTTACACCGGCAGCTAAAAGCCGGTCGTAAAGATGCGGATGCGTCAATTGTTCTTTGGCTACAACCGCCGGAAGAAGGGCGTCTTCATAAAGCCGGGTAAGCGCACGAGCATACAACCCAGGATCGCCTTCGTTTGTTTTGGCCATTTCGTCTGCTCGGGTTTCGAGTTTGTGACTGAGTTTTCGAGATATTTTTGGGACGAGAATAGTTGTTCCGAGCAGGATGAAAAATCCCAATGCACCGAAGTTATGGATCATGGGTTTAAACAAGAGCCACGGCAGATACGTCAGCAAAATGATATAGCGTTTAAGATAATCGCCTGGCTTTTCTGTTAAGTGACCAAGTTCGTGCGAACAGATCGTGGCGAGTTCTTCATCGGTCAGCAGTTCTAACAAACGTTCGGTAAAGAGCAGCTTGCGCGTATCTGGAAGCGCAAAGGCCTGCGCAAGCGGAAAACGGAGAACCAACGTCTCACGAACCGTCACATTCATCCTGTTGGCGCAGTCGTTTACAGTCCTTTGCAGGCGGTCGGGAGGAGGTTGCAAATATCCAATTTTCGAGGCGACGCGCAACCAGAGTTCGCGACTCCAGAAAACCCACAGCAAAATGACCGCGCTGAGGATCAATGGAACCTGCAAATTGAATTCGTTCGGCATGAGCGCAGCCGCACCGAGAAAAACGAAATAACTCAGCAAACGAAAAAACGAACCTGTCCCCGCCTGACGCAGTAAATCAGACATTGTGATACGCGGGAAAACTTCACGATCCATTGGCATCGTCCCGATGAGAACGCCAATCGACGAGAACAGTGCAATGAAAATCCATGACGGCAAATCAGGCCTGTTCCATACCACCGCGACTAAAACCAAAACAGCGGGAATGACGAGCAAGTTTGAAACAGCTCCCGTTCGCACAGGGTGATAAACCCGGGCCCGTTCGGTCCAATGTTGATCCTTGGCACGACGCCATGGAATCAAAGCCAGCCAATTCACAGCAAAGGCGACCGTCGTCGAAATTAAAGTAACAAGAAGAAGGGTCAAAATCTTCACGGTTCTGAGTATAGATAACCGATTCGGAAGGTTCGATCTTGAAATTCATGTGAACTGTTTTCCCTCTTTTCAACTGAACTGCGGCGTAGTAGAACCTTGGCAGGGTGCCGCAAACTTCCCTTGGCTTAGAGACGCTACGGTTCAGGGCTTCAAAGCGCGGATCGAGTTTCGGCAGAATCTCTTCTACCTTCGCCTGGCTGCGAGAGCGAGAATACCGGGGGGGGTCAAGATGCCCATTCACAGAGTTGATAGCGAATTCAACGTGGAAGTTGTCCCTACCAACGAAAAGGTCATGGACGAAGGGGAAGTGCTGGCGCACGGCCACAGCGATAAAAATGAAAATGGCGAAAAAATAGGGGAGGTGTAGAAGGACGACGTGGACTGTTAGCACGCGGCCACAGCGGTCCCTACCGAATCAAGGTGAATCAAACCAAATCAAACCTCGGTAGAGCCGCTTCTGCGAAACGAACCAGATCAAAATAACATATCTACGCATCAGGATAGCTTGATTTATATGTTTTCATCGGACAGACTACGGCCTGACTTAAGAAATGAGCACGCAACTAAATCGCATCCAGGCCCTCCAACAATTACTGCGTGAACGCATCGTCATCATTGACGGCGCGATGGGCACGACCATCCAGCAATACACGCTGACGGAGGAACAATTTCGCGGTGAGCTGTTCCGGGATTGGAAAGGCAAAGATCTGAAGGGCAACAACGAATTGCTCAACCTGACCCAGCCCCAAATCATCCAGGAAATTCACCGGCGTTATTTCGAGGCGGGCGCGGACATCGTTGAGACCAACACGTTCAACGGCCAGTTTATTTCGCTGGCGGATTACGGGATGGAATCGCTGGCCTACGAATTGTCTTTCGCCGGGGCGCAATGCGCGCGTCGCGCCGCCAATGAAGTGATGGCCGCGCAACCGGGGCGAAATTGCTGGGTCGCGGGAGCGATCGGGCCGACCACAAAAACTTCTTCGATCTCGACGGATGTGAACGATGCCTCGTCGCGCGGCACGACCTGGGACGAATTGATTCGCGCCTACAGCGAGCAGACGCGCGCTTTGCTGGACGGCGGTTGCGATATTCTCCTCGTTGAAACCATTTTCGACACGCTCAACTCCAAGGCCGCGTTCTTTGCCATCCTAAATGTGTTCGACGAACGCGGCTTGTCGCCACTGCCCTTTGGCCGTGAGCCCGAGCCCGGCAAAATCGTGATCCCGTTGATGGCGTCGGTAACGTTCATTCAGGCGGACGGCGATCGCGGTGTGACCGGCCAAACCGTCGAAGCGTTTTGGAATTCCATTTCCCATCTTCCGCTGCTCAGCGTGGGCATGAACTGCGCGCTGGGCCCAAAGGAATTGCGACCGCGCGTGGAGGAGCTTTCCAATGTCGCTCCAATTTATCTGAGCGCGTATCCGAACGCGGGTTTGCCAAATCCGCTGCTTCCGACTGGTTTTCCCGAGACACCCGAGTCGCTCGCGCCGCAATTGAAAGAGTGGGCGGAAGCTGGACTTATCAATATGGTAGGCGGCTGCTGCGGAACGACGCCCGCGCACATCGAGAAAATTGCGCAATCGGTGCGGGGACTTCTTCCTCGCAAGATTCCGACAGCCGAACCGTACCTTCGCTTGAGCGGCACGGAAGCGCTGACGCTTTCGCCGACTACGAATTTCGTCAACATCGGCGAGCGGACGAATGTGACCGGCTCGCCAAAATTTTCAAAACTCATTCTTGCGGGCAATTACGAGGAAGCGGTGCGCGTCGCGCGCCACCAGGTCGAGAATGGCGCGCAAGTGATCGACGTGAACATGGATGAAGGGATGCTCGATGGCGTTGCGGCGATGACGAAGTTCATGAACTACATCATGACCGAGCCGGAAATCGCGCGCGTCCCGGTGATGGTGGATTCGTCGAAGTGGAGCGTGATCGAGGCGGGGTTGAAATGCATTCAGGGCAAAGGCGTGGTGAATTCCATTTCGCTGAAAGAAGGCGAAGAGAAATTCGTGGAACAGGCGCGGCTGGTGTTGCGTTACGGTGCGGCGGTTGTCGTGATGGCTTTTGATGAACGAGGGCAGGCGGACACGTTCGAGCGCAAGATTGAAGTCTGCCAGCGCAGTTACGATTTGCTGACGCAGAAAGTTGGCTTCCCGGCGCAGGACATTATTTTCGATCCTAACATTCTCACGGTGGCGACGGGGATGGATGAGCATAATAATTACGCGGTCGATTTCATCAATGCGACGCGCTGGATCAAAGCGAATCTCCCGAGCGCAAAGGTCAGCGGCGGCATCAGCAATATTTCGTTCAGCTTTCGTGGCAATAATGCCGTGCGCGAGGCGATGCACAGCGCCTTTCTTTATCACGCCATCAAAGCCGGACTCGACATGGGCATCGTCAATGCCGGCCTGTTGGAAGTTTATGAGGAGATTCCCAAGGATTTGCTCGAACTGGTCGAGGACGTTTTGCTGAACCGCCGCCAGGATGCGACCGAGCGATTGATCAAGTTCGCCGAGGGAGTGAAGAAAAAAGACAAAGCGGAAGTGGTGGCCGACGAATGGCGCTCCGGAACGGTCGAAGAGCGATTAAGCCACGCGCTCGTCAAAGGCATTGTTGATTTCATTGATGTTGATACTGAGGAAGCGCGGCAAAAACACGCCAAGCCGCTTTCGGTGATTGAGGGTCCGTTGATGGACGGGATGAATGTCGTGGGCGATTTATTTGGCTCGGGAAAAATGTTTTTGCCTCAAGTGGTCAAGTCGGCCCGGGTCATGAAGAAAGCCGTTGCCTATCTCATGCCATTCATGGAGGAAGAAAAAAAGCGCGCCATGGCTGCCGGAGAAAAAGTGCAGGTCCAGGGCAAAATTCTGATGGCGACGGTCAAGGGCGATGTGCATGACATCGGCAAAAATATTGTGGGCGTGGTGCTCGGCTGTAACAACTACGAGGTGATTGATCTCGGCGTGATGGTTCCTTGCGAAAAAATTCTCCAGACGGCGCGCGAACAAAACGTGGACGTGATTGGCCTGAGCGGATTGATCACGCCATCGCTCGACGAAATGGCGCACGTTGCCAAAGAAATGGAGCGGCAGGGATTTAAAATTCCTCTGCTCATTGGCGGCGCGACCACGAGCAAGGCCCACACTGCCGTGAAGATTGCTCCCGGCTACAGCCAGACTGTGGTGCATGTGCTCGATGCTTCGCGCGCGGTGCCGATCATGGGCAGCTTGATCAATGCGGAACATAAACCCGAATTCGTCGAAAAAATCCGCGTGGAATACGAAAAACTCCGTGCGCAACATGCCGGGCAAAAAGCCAAATTAATCAGCCTCAAAGAAGCGCGGGCGAAAGCGCCGAAGCTGAGTTACGCCGATTTGCCGCGACCCGAATTTACGGGTGTTGGCCAACTCGCGTACGACGTTCTGCCGATCCTGCGCGATTACATTGATTGGTCGCCGTTCTTTCACACCTGGGAATTGCGCGGACGTTACCCGGCGATCTTAACGCACGAGAAATATGGCGTAGAAGCGACCAAACTTTTCGCCGATGCGCAAAAGATGCTGGACGAAATTGTTACGAAAAAGCTTCTGCAGCCGCGCGGCGTTTACGGAATTTTTCCAGCGAATCGTGTCGGCGATGATGTCGAACTTTACACCGATGAATCGCGTACAAAAGTTCTCACGACGTTCCATTTCCTGAGGCAACAAATTGAGAAACCGGAGGGGCAGCCTAATTTTGCGCTCTCGGATTTTGTCGCTCCCAAAACTTCGGGCGCTGAATTTCCAGATCACATCGGCGCATTCGCCGTCACGACGGGACATGGCCTGAAGGAAATGGTCGAGAAATACAAAGCCGATCACGACGATTATAACGCGATCCTGGCCGAAGCGTTGGCGGATCGCCTGGCCGAAGCGTATGCGGAGTATTTGCACAAAGTCGCGCGTGATGAGTGGGGTTTTGGCAATAGCGAAAAGTTAACGCCGGACGAAATGATTGAAGAAAAATATCGCGGGATTCGACCCGCCGCGGGTTATCCCGCGTGTCCCGACCACACGGAAAAAGGAACTCTGTGGGACTTGCTCAACGTAGAGATGTTTGCGGGGATCAAGATCACGGAAAACTTTGCCATGTGGCCGGGGAGCAGCGTGAGCGGCCTTTATTTCGCGCATCCGGAATCAAAATATTTCGGCGTCGGCAAAATTGATCGTGACCAGGTGCTGGATTATCACGTGCGCAAAGGAATGACTGTCGAAGAAGTTGAACGGTGGCTTGGGCCGTATTTGAATTACGATCCGGTCAGCGTGAAAGCCGCCGCGCCGGCCTCGCGAATCGCTTGTGCATGCGGCCTGCCACATTGATCCAAGTTATGAAACACGCGTTGTTGATCGCGTTCTGCCTCCACGCCATTTTCGCCGCGCATTCTGCTGATACGAATACGACGGACGTGCAAAAGATGGTCGTGGCCGTTGCCCGTGCGGACGGCGAACTCAAAGGAATTCCTTTTGCGGAAGTGGTCATGGCGACGACGGGGAAACGCATTCTCCCGTTTGATGAAAGCAAAGAAAGCGATCGGCAACTGTTGTCGAAAATCGGAAGCGCACTGGACGAAGTGATGAGGCGGATGAATGCGACCAACAGCGCCGCGCAAAAACCAAAGAGAATCAACGAGGTGAGCAGCTACTTCGAAGAGGAAATCAAACGTGTGTTGAACGACACCGCCGGATTCTCCTGTGATTTTCCGAAACTGGCTTCCGGTAAAATTCAACGCTCCGGTTATCCCGATTTGCGTTTAGTGGAGAAGAACACCGGACGCATCATTTATCTCGATCCCAAGCTGTATGCGGCAGGGAGCCGCTCCAGCAGCTTTCGCACATTTTATTTCGAGCCTAAAACCGAGACGAACAAAATTCTCGATGACGCTCATCACCTGATCGTGGGTTTCGAGCACGATGCGGGGAAGAGCGGCCAATGGAAATTCCTCAGTTGGGAGTTGGTGGACCTATCGCATTTCAAAGTCCGGCTGAAAGCGGAGTTCCAGGGAAGCAATCGCGATCTTTACAAGGATTCGTCGGTCGTTGGCCGGAGCCGGAAGTAAGAAATTAGAGTCCAAGCTCAGGTTAGTCCGCCCGAGAGTTTTAAAACTTGTGTTCCAAATCCCGGATCAGAACCGCACGATTTTTTCCACGAGGGAAGTGGTCGATTTGCCCGGAACGATGGGAAGAATGATAATTCTTCCGCTAGCGCCCTCGACGGCCTGGCGCTCATCCTTGTTCAGAGAATCGACGGTGTAATCGCCGCCCTTGACGTAAATATCGGGAGCCACTTCGCCCAGGAAACGGGTCGCCGTTTTTTCGGGAAAGATGCAAACCCCATCGACCATTTCGAGCGCGGCCAACACCGCTGCGCGGTCGAGTTCAGGATTGATCGGACGGCCTTCACCCTTCAGTAGTCGCACACTCTCATCGCCGTTCAAGCCGATCAGGAGCGCGTCACCCAACTCGCGAGCGGCGTGCAAGTAAGTCACATGGCCCAAGTGCAGCAAGTCGAAGCAACCGTTGGTGACCACCAATTTTTTTCCGGCCGAGCGCAGTTGTTCGCGCCAGGTTTTCAAGGTTGCGGCGGTCAAAATCTTATCGCGAAATTTCATTCGCGCCATTGCCGCATAAAACGGGCATTCGAACAATTTATTTCTCGGGGGAGCCGCCCTGCGGACTTGTATTTTGCACCCGGAATCATAAACTGACGGCATGAAGAGCGATGTTCTCCCGGTGGAAATCAGAGGCATTCTGCCGGCGAACAGCGGGTGCGCGATTTTTGTCGGGAACGACGAAAAAGTCTTCGTGATCCAGGTGGAGCACAACATGGGCGCGGTGATCGGAATGTTTTTGCGTGACACGCCGAAGGAACGTCCATTGACCCACGATTTGATTGGCAGCGTCTTCAAGGGATTTAACATTACGGTCGAGCGGGTCATTATCACCGAATTGAAAAATTCCACCTATTTTGCCCGGCTGATTCTTCAACAGGAAAACGAGTTGGGCCGAAAGATCGTGGAGATTGATGCCCGGCCGAGTGATTGCCTTGCGCTCGCCGCCGCCCAGAAACGGCCCATCTTCGTTCGCCACACTCTCTTCGAGCAAGTCGAGGACATGACGGAAGTTCTGGATCGAATTAACGAAAACGGTGGCGAGACTGAATAACATGCCGCCGTCTGCTACTGCCAAGCCGTTGCTTCTGGTCTGCGGCGACGACGAGTTCGCTGTTAAACAGCGCGCGAAACAACTTTATCAGGAATGGTGCGCTGCGCTCGGCGGCATGGACCACGAGATCATCGATGCCAGCGTTGGCAATAGCGGAGATGCATTAAGAGTCTTGGCAAAATTGCGCGAGGCCTTGCAAACCCTTCCATTTTTCAGCGGAGCCAAAGTCATCTGGCTGCAAAATTGTAATTTCCTTGGCGAGGAACGAACCGCCAGCGCCCAGGCCGTCACCGAAACACTCGGGGATATTTCGCAGGAGTTAAAAGCTTTTGACTGGGCGAACGTGCGCCTCCTGATCAGCGCGGGCAAGGTGGACAAGCGCAAAGTCTTTTACAAAACGATTGACAAGCTGGACGCGGTGGAATCGTTCGCCGGCTGGTCGATGGATGACAAGAACTGGGCTGAGCAGGCGGAGATGTTTGCGCGCCGGACCTTGCGGGACTTGAAAAAGGAAATTTCCGACGAGGCGCTCGCTCAACTGGTGGCGAATATCGGTCCCAATGTGCGCCTGCTCAGCAATGAAATCGAAAAACTCAGTTTGTTTGCCGGCGAACGGGCAAAGATCCATTCGGATGACGTTTCAGCGATTGTGACGCGGAACAAACAGGCGCGCGCGTTTGCATTGGGTGACGCCCTCGGCGAACGTAATCTGCCGCAACTCCTGCGTTGTCTGGACGAGGAGATGTGGGAAATGCAATTCGACAAACAGAAATCGGAAATTGGTTTGCTCTACGGGTTGATCACGAAGGTGCGGGTTTTGATTTTTTTGAAAGAGATGATCAACGCCGGGTGGGTCAAGCCGGGTGGCGAATACGCAAGGTTCAAGGCCCAGCTGGAAAAGGTTCCGGCGGATTCGCTGCCAGAGGACAAGCGATTCAATCCACTTTCCATGAATCCCTACGTGCTCTACAAAGCGTCGGGCCAGGCGCAGAATTACACCTCGCCGGAATTGGTGCGCGCGATGGACCTTTTGTTGCAATGCAACCGTCAACTGGTGCTGAGCAACCTGGATGAATCCCTTGTCCTGCAACAGGCGATGGTGCGGATCGTGGGACAAGGCGCGCCGGTCAAACGGGCGTCTGCATTGGCGCTGCATTGACTAAACCTGAATTGAATTTGATATTTTCACGAAGAGTATGGAGAGCGTAAATAAACCGGGAGGCAGTCTGGAGGTCGCGATTTTTGACCAGGCGGTCTGGATTAAAATCTCGGGGCGGGCCAATTTCTCGTCCAGCCTCGACCTGAAAAAGCTCGTCACGGAATTGTGGCAGCGGGGTTTCCGGCATTTCATTTTTGAATTGTGCGATTGCATCATCATGGACAGCACCTTTCTTGGCGTGCTTGCGGGAATTGGATTGAAATTCGCAGATTCCAACGAGCGGAATGAACTGGCCACGGTGGAGATCGCCAATCCCAATGCGCGAATGTCCGACATCCTCGAGAATCTCGGCGTCGCCCACCTTTTCAAAGTGATTACCATCCCGAACCCTGAGACAGGAAAGTTCGAGCCGCTTTCGCCCAACGGAGGGAGCGCCACCCGTGTGGAGGTGACCCGGAATTGCCTCGAAGCTCACAAGATTCTGATGGATTTAAATCCCGCCAATGTCAGCAAGTTCAAAGACGTGGCCCAGTTCCTCGCCGAGGATTTGAAAAAACTCGAGCAAGCCAAGACCCCCTGAGTTCTCAAAATGTTGACCC
>JBDSIW010000308.1:0-2871 GCA_039917795.1 Verrucomicrobiota bacterium
GCCGGAGGAGATCGCATCGGCGGCGCTCTATCTCGCGAGCGACGAGGCAAAATTTGTGACCGGCACGGCACTGATGATCGACGGTGGCTGGACGGCGGGAAAATAATTTATCGGGAACCGGGTTTCGCCACCACGCTGTTGGTTTTATAGGAATCGCCGGTGGGAAATTCCTTGAAGTACGTCATGGGATCAAAGCCCATAGCGGTGGCAAATTTTCCTGTCATGGTTGGAGTCGAAAGAGAGGTTGCTCGCCGCAGAGGAAATTGGTGCCAAGGCCATCCCGCACGGGCGGCATTTTCAGTCCATTCCAAACAATGAGAAACCGGGAAAAAAGCGGCGGCGACACTGTCCATCCAGTGAGCGATCCGGCGATTGAAACTCCCCCGTCCGTCCCGAAGCGAAGGCGCATTTGGCGCGCGGTTGGAATTGTTTTGCTGGTGCTGATTTTGGTTCTTGGAATCGCGCGCGCTTTTCTGCCATGGGCCGTGCGGGACTACGTGAATCGAACGATCGACCGAAATCCCCTTTATCAGGGAAGTATCGGGAAGGTAAATATTCATCTCTGGCGCGGCGCGTATTCGATCGAGGAGGTGCGCCTGAGCAAAACCAGCGGCAATGTGCCGGTCCCGTTTTTCGCCGCCCACCGCGTGGATTTTGCGCTGGAATGGAACGCACTCCTAAAACGCAAAGTGGTGGGTCGTGTCAAGATGGAGCAACCCGAGATCAATTTCGTGGACGCTCCCACGGACGGTGAATCGCAATCGGGCAGCGGCGGACCCTGGCTCCTGATGATCAAGGATCTCTTTCCGTTTAAGATCAACAGCGCGGTGATCAAAAACGGTTCGATCCATTTCCGCGCTTACAACAAGGCCAGGCCCGTGGATGTTTTCATTTCACAGGTTGAAGCGGCAGTGGACAATTTGGGAAATATCCGCGACGAAACCAATCCATTGGTCGCCACGGTGCAGGCGACCGGACTGGTCATGGACCAGGCGAAGTTCGAATACAAAATGGCGCTGGATCCATTTTCCTACCGTCCGACTTTTCACGTTGCCGTAAGGCTTCTCGGGTTGGATGTGACAAAGATTAATGATCTGGCGTTGGCTTACGGAAAATTCGATTTCAAGCGCGGTTGGTTTGACCTTGTTCTGGAAACCGATTCGAAGGAGGGCCAGATCGTCGGTTATGCAAAGCCGCTTTTTCGCAACCTGAAAGTTTTCAGCCTCACCGAGGATTTGAAGGAAGACAATGTTCTGCAATTTTTTTGGCAAGCGCTGGTCGGCGGTGCCACGAGTCTTTTCAAGAATCACTCACGGGATCAATTCGGCACGCTCATCCCTTTCACTGGTGACGCCAGTGCCGGCACGACCACGGATTTTTTTGCCACGTTGGGAAACATCCTGCGCAACGCATTTGTCCGCGCTTACCTGCCCAGACTGGAAGCGGGGCAGGAATCAGTGGGCGGAATCACATTCCAGGCCTCGAAGATTAGCGATCCCATTTCCCCGACCGATTCACCTTAGCGGGCAAATCAATCATGGTCTCAACTAAATAAATTATGAACTACGCACTTTTAAATAAAATCAAGACTACGCGCCGGACGTCATCGCTGATCGTATCGATGCTCTCCTTTGCCCTGACGTGCTCCATCGGTTGTGGCACTGCCAAAACCGCGAAGAAGAAAGATGATTTTTTCACGTCCGGCAGTCGTGAAGCCGACCAGCGCGCGAGCCAGAGAATGGCCAAGGACGAACAACTGGCCGGCTCGGGCGAGGGTGCCGGGGAAAAAAACGCGAAGAAGGCAGTGGCTGCCCGAAAATCCAGCAGTGAAGGCGGGACAAACCAGGCTGCCCAGGTCGAGGGGAAACTCGCGTTATTTGACCGTTTGGGAGGTGTGCAAGGGATCGCTGCAATCGTGGACGATTTTACGCCCCGGGTATTGCAGGATCCTCGCGTGAACTGGTCGCGCAAAGGCGTCAAGAGTAGCCGTTTTTCCCTATTCAAAAAAGATAGCGAGGCCAACGCCTGGAGTGCGACTCCAGCAAACATCGCGATACTGAAAAAGCATCTGGTTCAATTCGTCGTCCTTGCCACGGGTGGGCCGGCTCATTACGACGGAAAAGAAATGAAATCCGTCCACGCCGGAATGCGTATTAGCAACCCGGAATTCGATGCGGTACTCGGTGATTTGAAGGCGTCGCTCGACCGGCTCCAAATTCCGAACAAGGAACAAAAGGAACTGCTCTCTATCGTTGAGAGCACTCGACCGCAGATCGTCACCCAGCGATAAGATAAACCGTTCGGACCGTCCGCGTTTCGTTAAAGGGAGAAATCGCTTTCGAATTTCAAACCCGGCGCCACTTTTTCGTGGCGCCCTTCCATTCCAAAGGTTCTCGTTCGAGACTGTGTCGGCCTCCCGCCACCGGTTCATTCAATGAATTATCAGAAAAAATAAAATTGATCTTGCGATTCAAACAACTCCTTGCAAGGCTCGTGGCAACCCAAATTTCGGAAGGCTGCAAGGTCTTTTGCGAGCGTGCCAGTACGTTCGCGCCTTTGCCCACCCGAGAATAAAAGCAAATCTAGCCATGAAAAAAAATGCCCTTCGTTTCCTAGCCACCGTCATCACCGCTATCGCCCCCGCGATTTTTGCGGCGACCATCCCTAACCCGAGTTTCGAGGCTGACAACTTCACGGTTTCTCCTGGATATGTCAGCGGCAACTCGCCGATCACGGGTTGGACCAACAATAATCCCGCTCGTGTGGGAATTAATCCCAGCGGAGGAAGTCCCTTCGCCGACAACGGAACCATCCCTGCCGGAAGCAAGGTCGCCTTTATTCAAAGCTCCGCAGCGGAAACCCCTGAAGGCG
>JBDSIW010000309.1:0-7912 GCA_039917795.1 Verrucomicrobiota bacterium
GGCAAGCGACTACTGTCTCGATGGAGTCCGCGATCACTTCACGCGATACGAGAGAATATTTCATCCCTTCGCTGCCCATTGAGATGCCGTCGGAGATCGTGATCGTGTTGAAAATAATCGCTTTGCCACCGGCCTTGTTCGCGCCCGCTTCGGCTTCGAGCGCGAGTTTGTCGATGTGCATGTTGCAAGGCGTGACCATGCTCCAGGTCGAAGCGATACCGATGAGCGGCTTCGAGAACTCTTCTTTTTTAAAACCGACGGCGTAAAGCATGGCTCGGCTCGGCGCGCGGTCGGGGCCGTCCAGAACGAGGTTGGAATAGGGACGCATTGAATTTGGGTTTTTGGCGGACGATTTCTTTTTCATGCGGCGCGCAGTGTGGGAGAAATTAAACGGGTGAGCAAGATTGAGATGTCGCGCAACGGTCGGGAGAAAGAAGTGGACACAGTCAGGGCGCGCGATAGTTTTTGTGGTAGGATTAATCCATCAATTTATGGGAATGCTATTGAGTCTTTTGATGGGAATTGGTTTAAGCGCCGCTTGTGGATTTCGGGTGTTCGTCCCGCTGCTGATTATGAGCATCGCGACCAAGGCGGGACATCTCACGCTTGTCCCGTCGTTCCAATGGATCGGCAGCGATATTGCCCTCGTGACGCTGGCTGTGGCTACCTGCCTGGAGATCACGGCGTATTACATTCCCTGGCTCGACCATTTCCTGGATGTCATCGCCACGCCGGTCGCCATCGTCGCCGGGACGATCGTCACGGCGTCGATGGTGGGTGGCATGAGCCCTTTTCTGAAATGGACCCTTGCAGTGATCGCGGGTGGCGGGGCGGCAGGGTTGGTTCAAGGCGCAACCGTTGTGACGCGGGGCGCATCCGGTGTCGCGACCGCCGGGATTGGAAATCCCCTGGTGTCCACCGCCGAATTAATCGGGTCGGTGTTGATGAGCATTCTTTCGATCGTTGCGCCAATCGTGGCCATCGTCCTTCTGTTAGTTGTTTTTATTTTTGCGGGCAAAAAGATCGCCGCCCGATTTCGCAGGACCAGAGCCTAGCTGACTTTTTGCAGAGCCTGCTCACGTTCCAAAAGAGTAGGGTGCGAATAGTAAAATCCGCTGTAAATCGGATGCGGCGTCAGGTTGCTTAAATTTTTTTCATTCAACTTTCGCAGGGCATTGACGATCCACGACGGCTGGCCGGTCGTCTCCGCTGCGTAGCGATCCGCTTCATATTCATGTTTGCGCGACCACCAATGCGCCAGCGGCGAAAACCAGAACGTCACGACGCCGCTCAGCAGCGAGAAAAGGAGAAGGGCGATGACGATGTCGTCGTTGTGAAACCTGAAGGCCTCATAGAACCAATTCTGCTGCGCCAGGACTGACACGACGTAAAACGTCAAAAGCAGCGTCGCCGCCGACCAGACCAGCATTTTGGGGATGTGCTTTTTCTTGTAGTGCCCGATTTCATGCGCAAGGACGGCTTCGAGTTCGGGTTCGGTGAGTTGTTGGATCAGCGTGTCGAAGAGGACAATTTTTCGGAACCGTTTGAACCCGGTGAAAAAAGCATTCGAATGACGCGAACGTTTGCTTCCGTCCATGACTTGGATGCTTTGGGAGTGAAAACCGGTCTTCTGACCGAGGGCAAGGAGCCGCTCTCGCAGGGTTCCGTCGGGCAATGGCGTGAACTTATTGAAAAGCGGCAGGATCAAAATTGGCGCAAGAACCATCATCAGGAGTTGGAAACCGAGCACGCACGCGAATGCGAAAAGCCACCACAAATCAACGGTCCACTGCACCAGCTTGAGAATAAAAACGAGCAGCGGGTAGCCGAGAAGGAGGGCGAGGCAGATCCCTTTCAGGCGATCCAGCCACCAGACTTTCGGCGTTGTGGTGTTGAAACCAAAACGATCTTCCAATCGAAACTGGGAATACCACGAGAAGGGGAGCGCGGGAATTGAGAGCAGTATTCCCGTGGAAAAAAGAAACGCGGCCTGCGACCAGATCGAGATGCCAAACTCACGTTGGAAGAAATGATAGAACCAGGGAAGTATTCCGCTGAAGAGAATCGCGACCAGCAAAATCGTATCGAACACCAGTTCCAGTTGGTGAAAATCGGATTTCGCCAGGGTGTACTCGACGGATTTTTGGTAACTCCGCTCGTCAATGACCGCCTGGAATGCTTCGGGAACTATCGAGGAATGCGCGCGCACATGGCTCTGATTTAGTTTTTCGAGCCAGAATTGCATGGCAACGCGCGCGAGAATCAACGTCAGTAATCCAATCAAAAAAATGTTCATGTATTCCTTCGGGCACTCTGAATTTCCCCAAAGCGTGGTTTTTCCACCTCAGCGTTGGGATTTGAATCAACTGGACGCTACCAGACTCAAATTAGTTTCCAGCTTTTTTGAAAATGAACTGGCACGACGCGTCTTTCAAAAGCGACGGACTTTTTAAGCATGGTGAAAATTCTGGGACCCGGATCTTTTAAGGCGTAGGGCAAGCCCGATTCTCCCGGGCCGAGCTTCACGCCGCGTTGGGTCGCACAGTTGGTGAAAAAATTTCTCGCCGCAGCTCCCGCTGTGAAAAACCGGCCCTTTCGAGCCAGAGGACGGTCGAAGCTTTCGCCCATTGCCGCCCGACACGCGAGATAGGGAAAATTCACCCCCGCAGCGAGTGACCCCAAAAGGCTCGTCCAGTAACGGGCGTTGAAATCGAGCACCTTGATTTGCCGGTCCTCCTTGTCGTAACGCAAGTCAATGTGCGCCACTCCGCTCCAGTTCAATGCGCGAACGAGCGGTTCCACCACTTTCAACGTCTCTCGGTCTTCGATAAACTCAATCGCATCATCGCTGCCAAACTTATTTTTGCGCGGGCGGAAACTGGTTTGAATTGTGTGCGCCAGGATGGACCCGTCCCGGCACAGTACGCTGCAATCTACGTCGTGTCCTTCCACATACGCCTGGACAATGGATCGCGGCGCGACCGGATTCGTCCGCATGAAATCTAAAAAACTTTCACGGTTAACGAAGGTGCGAATCCCTTGGCCTTCGCCGCCATTCGCCGGCTTGAAAAGGATCGGGAACTTGATTCTTCCGAGATCTTTTTCGAGCTCGCCACTCGTTTCCAAATCAATTGTTTCGGGCAACGGCAAGCGGTTTTGTTTTAGAAAATGGCAAAGTGAATCCTTGCTCGAAACCAGGCTGACGGTGGACGACTGGGCGCACGGGGGAAGGGCAATCCGAGGTGCAAGAAACTCCCGGCAGCGGTGCAGAAAATGACTGCTTCCCTCGACAATCGGAAGGATGACATCGCTCGCGGTTTCCTCGATGGTTTGAAGGACGGTTTGAAGCTTTTGCATTTCCGAGATGTTGGGCGCGTGGAATCGAAACGAAGTTATATGGCGGGAAAATCGCACCGGGACCCAGCGCTCGTCCGATAGAACATGCACTTTCAATCCGGGGATTTGCCCGAGGCAGAGGGCGACCTTCTGGCTGTGATGACCCTGTTCATCCAGCAATAAAACAGAGAGTGACTTCAAGAAAGGGCCAGGGTGGCCGTCCAGATTTCAGGTTGCATCCGTCGATATAAGCCGCACCCGCGCTTGGGCGCAAAACTTAAAAATCAAATTTCACGTCGGCAAAGCGGCGGGCAATCTCCGCCAGAACCCGCTGCTCCTCCGCCTCGCTTTTCGCGAGAAATGTGACGCTGAACCGCAAATTTGCGCCGGACTCATCCCACGGCACAGTCGAGATCAATTTCTCTGTGATCAGCCATTGGGAAATCTCCTCGGCATTTTTGAACTCAACGCGCGATCCATCTTTCTTCACCGCTGCGCGCGGTGCTTTTACGTAAAGAAAAAATGACCCGCGCGGTTTCTTTGCCTTGAAACCGACACCGCGCAATACCTCGACGAGCGCCTCCATGCGGCGGGAATATTTCGCGGCGATTTTCTCCGTCATTTCCGGGTGATCAAAGCAATAACCCGCCGCGTGCTGGATCGCCAGGAACTGGCCGGAGTCCGTGTTGTCCTTTACATCGCCATAAGCTTTGACGAGCAATTCGTTTCCGGCGACAAAGCCG
The DNA here is from genome assembly GCA_039917795.1 of Verrucomicrobiota bacterium. Taxonomy (GTDB): domain Bacteria; phylum Verrucomicrobiota; class Verrucomicrobiia; order Limisphaerales; family CANJXF01; genus CANJXF01. The sequence continues at coordinate 4,080 of JBDSIW010000309.1, forward strand.
CAACGCCAGCCTGTCATGTTGAAAGTTTTGCTCGTGGAATGCAGTTCGATCCCGACGTCTTTCGCGCCAGGCGTGGCCAGAAAACTCAGCGGCTTGCCCTCGAAAACCAGCGCGGCGTAAGCCGCGTCGTGGAGGACCACAAGATTGTTTCGTTTCGCAAAGGCGACCACCATCGCGAAAAACTTGGGCGTGGCGCTCGCGCCCGTCGGGTTGTTCGGATAATTGAGCACCAGAACTTTTGCTTTGCCTAAGATTTCGGCTGGAATGGAATCCAAATCGGGAAGAAACTGGTTTGCCTCGTTCAACGGAAGATTGTGGACGAGCCCGCCGTAATATTTAGCGTGCGTCCCGAATACCGGATAACCGGGCGTGGTCATCAAGACGTAATCGCCAGGATTGATCAGCGCCGCGGGAAGGATGGACAAGGCCGCTTTGCTGCCGATGGAATGGAGAACTTCGGTTTCCGGATTGATACCTCTCACACCGCACACTCGGTCGAGGTAGCGCGCCGCCGCTTCTTTCAAAACAGAATCGCCATTGTCGGAGTAGCCGCGATTCTCTGGTCGGCTCGCCTCTTCGTGCAGCTTGGCCACGACTTCCGGAAAAGCCATTTCGTCCGGCTCGCCCACGCCCATGTCGATGATTTCTGCGCCTTGATTCGCCGCGAGCGCCGCGCGTTTGGCACGCTTGATCTTCTCGAATTTATAAATGGCGGTGGATTTGCCGTATTGTTTTCCGCCAATGCGTTCGGCAAATAAATTTTGAATGTACGTGTCAGACATAGTTCAGAGAGTTCTTTGCCAAGTGGGACGGCCCAGTGAGAGCCGGCGTTTCCTGGCGGCGGCGGAAAGTATCGGATGGGTTTGTATCAGGCAAGCCGTCAGAGAAATGCGAACAACGACGTAATTTGGGACTGTGATTTGACAGTTTTCGTTTCCAACCCTTTGTTGTTTCAGCTCTGAAAGCAGCCTTTTTCTTATGAAAATAATTGAGAAAAATATCTCTGCGTTTCCGGTATTAAATGAGGTGGAAGTATTTCCTGGTTTAACCGGGAATTCGACCGCGTCGGCCTCGGATGGACCGTTACTCGACGCGTATTCCGATGCAGTCACCTCGGCGTCGGAGTTGGTCAGTCCATCGGTAGTGAAGATTAATGTGCATAAAAAAGGCGGTCGCGGTGAACACGGCGCCGGGAGCGGTTCGGGTTTCATCATTACGCCGGATGGTTTTATTCTCACCAACAGCCACGTGGTGCATGGCGCGGAGCGGATTGAAGTCACGCTCGCCGACGGTCGCCGGCCCGATTCTCATCTGGTCGGCACGGACCCGGACACGGACCTGGCGGTCATCCGCATTTACGCTCCGAACCTGAAGCCAGTGCGCCTCGGGGATTCCAACCATCTGCGGGTCGGACAGCTCGCCATCGCAATCGGCAATCCTTACGGCTTCCAATACACGGTGACTGCGGGAGTGGTCAGCGCATTGGGTCGGTCGTTCCGCGCGCAATCGGGGCGGCTCATGGATAATCTGGTCCAGACCGACGCCGCATTAAACCCGGGAAATTCTGGCGGGCCACTGGTCAATTCGCGGGGCGAAGTCATCGGCGTGAACACGATGGTGATTTTGCCGACGCAGGGATTGTGCTTCGCCATCGCGATTAACACGGCAAAATTGATCGCCGGCTGGCTGATCAAGGATGGCGTGATCCGGCGCAGCTACGTTGGCGTGGGTGGGCAGACGGCGAAGATTCATCGACGAGTGATTCGCCATTTCGCGCTGCCGAACGAGACGGGCATGCTGGTGCTAAGCGTCGAGCCCGGGAGTCCGGCGGGCCGCGCTGGATTGATCGAAGGAGACATTATCATCGAGTTTGGCGAGCGGTCGATTTCAGGCATTGACGATTTGCACAAGCAGCTCACGGGCGCACAGGTGGGGGTGAGTTCACGGATCACGGTCATCCGGAACACGGAGAAAATCTCGCTGGAGATCGTGCCGGAAGAATCGCACGTGAAAAATAGCTGAAGCGGTCGGGAGATTCGTGCAGGCTTGGAAGAAATCATTTCTTCGGACGAAAACCGGGTGGAAGATTGGAAGCGGGTGCCTCGGGTTCGGGTTTGACCGGTTTGGGGGGAAGGGACTGGATTGTCTCGGGCAAATCTCCATCCAGCGCCTCTTCGCCGACGGTCTCAAACATGGCGAGACGTTTGCGCGCTTTCTCGGCGGCTGGGGTTTCGCTGTATTCTGTGGCGATTCTCCTGAGCAACTCAACCGCTTCCTTTGTTTTGTCGAGTTTCGAATAAAGGTTGCACAAGTGGATCGCGGCCCAGCCCCAGCGATCCGGCGGCAATTTGTGTTTCAACACTTCTTCGTACTCCAGAGCTGCGGCGAGGTAATTCTTAAGATCCTTCTCGTAGATTTCGGCGATGCGCAGGGCAACATATTGTTCGCGCGGATTTTTCGTTACGTAATCGCGCATCAAACGGATCGCATCGAGATGGTTTCCATTGGCCCATTCGCGCTCGGCCTCGTCGTATTCCGGCTTCTTGAGACCCGTGCCCTCGTCATTGAGCAGAAATTCCACGCTGCGATTCCCGAATAACTCGGCGATATCGCGCGCGATGAGTAGCCCGAGAAAAACCGCCATCACAAGAAAGCCGAAAAAATATCCCACCATTTCACTTCGCCCCGTGGCAGGTGCCCGGGCCGTCGCGACGGTTTCATGTTTTTCGGCCGGGACGAGGACGCCCGTCCCATTGGTCGGTGCCGAATTGGTGCCAGGAAGGTCATTCCTCTGCGCCGGGGAATTAGTGGCGACAATTTCCGTGGCTGCGGTCGTCGGGCTGGCTTGGGAGGAATCGTTGGCGGAAGAATCCGGTTTTTTTGGAACCGGCGCGGAAACATCAGCCGGCGGAAAATTCGTGGAAGCGGAGCCGCGATTCACTCGTTTGTAACTGGAGTAGAAAAGGCCGGCAAAGATCAGCGCGCCGACGAAGAACGCCCCATACAAACCTAGTTTTAGTTTCTGATTCATGCCCGAAGTCGGCGATAATGAAAGCCAAGTTCGTTCAGAACGAAAGACATTTCAATTGGATGCCATGCGAACTGATTTAGATCAGGATTCCGGCAATGGTCGCGGTCAGGTAAGTGGCGAGCAGGCCGCCAATCATTGCGCGCAACCCAAGCCTTGCCAGGTCGCCGCGACGGCTGGGAACAAGGGAGCCAATACCGCCGACCTGGATGGCGATGCTGCTAAAATTCGCAAAACCACACAGGGCATAAGTCGCAAGGGTGAAACTTCTGGGGTCGAGAGTTTCCTTCAATTTGCTCAACGAGATATAGCCAATGAATTCATTGAGGACGATTCGCTCGCCCAGGACCTGGCCGATGGCCAAACAATCCTTTGCGGGGACGCCCATGAGCCACGCAAACGGATAATTGATCCAGCCGAAAATATTTTGAAACGTGATCGGGCTGGCCTTGAGTCCCGGCGCGTTAAACCAATTGGCCAAGGGTCGCTGCGAGAGGGCCAGCATGTAATTCGCCAGTGCCACCACGGCCACAAACGCAATGAGCATGGCCATGACGTTGATCGCCAGCGTCATTCCTTCGCTCGCGCCACGGCAAAGCGCGTCGATTCCGTTGGAGGTTTCCTTTTCAATTTTCGCATTGGCGCCAGCGGCTGTTTCACTGGACTCACTTTCGGGCAGAATAATTTTGGAAATCAATAACGCCGCGGGCGCGCTCATGACCGATTGCGTGATCATATGTCCGGCGGAAATTCCGAAAGAGACGTAAGCGGCAAGCACGCCGCCGGCAATGTTCGCCATGCCGCC
>JBDSIW010000310.1:0-4773 GCA_039917795.1 Verrucomicrobiota bacterium
GCTCGACTCGCGCCCGCGTCGTGGCGGCATCCAAAACCCTTGCCGCCGCCAATGACGAAGTCCAATGGCCGTCGGTCACTTCGCCGGTGATCTCCGTCAGTTGGTCGAGGTCGAGTTGCAACGTGACGACGACCGGGACCATGGGCCTGCGCAGGACAGGGATTTCCGCGCGACCCAGGAAGTCAAAAGCCCCGCGAATCGGAAACATCCTTCCCGCGATGGTGATCTTTCCCGAAAAATTTCCATTTTGGGTCAGGTTAAGTTTCACGAAACCGGAACTCTCCGCGCGCGCCCCGTCGGCTTCAAAAATCACACCGGAATAAATTCCTTTCGAAAAACGATTGGGAATAAAGTGAGCGGTTAGCGACAGATTGGACCGCATGGAAAAATTCAAAATGGCTTTGTTGGAAACGGCGACGCCTTCCCAGCCTCCGAAGGTTTGCCCGCGGGCAGGCCGAGCCACCATTTGATAAATCTTGCCGATCTCGAGCGGTCGCCGATTCAGATTGGGTGAGATCGTTCCTGCTCCGCGAACCTCCACTGACAACACACTCTTCACCACGTAGGTGAAAGTCCGCGTGGCATTCGAAGAAATATTTCCGGCGAAATCCACACTCCGGAAGTTGATGACGTTGATTCCCGCGCTGAGGCTCACTTCCGCACTCCAATCCGTGGTGCCAATCGCCGGAAAAAATTTGCCCTCGTTCAATTGAAATTCCACGCGTTCGACTGCGATGTCGTCGTGAGCCGATCCGGTGATTTGCACCATCGCATTGGTGAGACGCGTTAAATTCTGCGGAGAACTCGTAATGGCGATGGTGGGATTCTGCGAACCGGATTCGATGACCTGGATTCCCATCGTCATCGACACGTTTGTGCCGCCGAGTTCGTCCGTCACCACGGCAAACAGCGTGTGCGTCCCTGCCGCAGTCGGTGTCCAAAGAAAATGATAAGGTGCGTTGGTCAGCGCAGGACTAATGGCGAACGCGCCGTTTGCCAATTCTTCAAATATTTGAACCCGTGTCGCATCGAGCCCTGGGGCGTCCAGGGCTGTCGTGATCAAAAGATTCGTTCCCAGAACGAAACGTTGGTTTTCGGCCGGTTGCGTAATCGTGATTCCGGGCGGATCAAGCAACGCAAAGGTCACGGCGCTTGATCCCGATGTGGCGCCCGCATCGTCCGTCGCCCGCGCGGTGAGCGAATAAGTTCCTGGCGCCAGTTCGCTCAGAGCAATTTCGTACGGCGCATTCGCCAGTGATCCGGCAAGGCTTGAGTTCAGGAAAAAATCCAATTGCGCGATGAAGCCGTCTGTGTCCTTTGGGTCAGCGCGAACCACCACGGTCGAGCCTGAGCGAAACCGCGCCCCGTTCGCTGGTCTCGTCACGGTCACGGTTGGAAAAACATTAGGCGCAGGTGTCACGGTCAGAATGGCTTGCGCGCTAGAAGTGGAACCCGCCTCATTACTCACGATGACCCGATAAACGCCGGAGTCATTCGTCCGGACGTTCCGCAGTTCGAAAAGATCTGAAATCGCGCCTGGAATATTGATCCCGTTGTATTGCCATTGGTAGCTGAAGGGCGACGCGCCGCCTGCCGTGACATTAAAAATGACGTTTGCGCCAGGCAGCGCTTCACGGCTTTGCGGCTGCAACAGAATCGTCGGAGCCGTCGGCGCTTCGCGAACCGAAATATTGATGGGGGATGACGTACCTGACAAACCCTGATCATCGAAGGCGGTTGCGGTCAGGGCATAATTTCCCGCAGCAAGGTTATTGAACATGATTGAATACGGACTGCTGGAATCGGCACCGACGGAATTTCCATTCGCGAAAAATTCCACCTTCGCCACTCGATTGTCATCGGTGGCCGAGGCTTGAATTGTCACGGTTTGCCCAGCGGTGAAGGTTGAGCCCTCAGCGGGGCTGGTGATCGCAACCGACGGCGGGGCATTCGGGACCACGACTGTGATGGAGCCGGTCATGTTGAAAGGCGGCAGCGCGTGCGGAGTGCAATAATAGGAAAAAATTCCAGCGTTGTTGAAGGTGAACGAAAACGATCCACCGTTGCCAAAGAGCGGGCTGCGCCAGATGCCGTTCGGAACGCGATTCACGCCACTGGTTGTGTCGTGCTGCGCACCATCGCGGTTCACCCATGTGACAGTGTCACCAAGATTGATCGTCTGGTTTTTGGGGACGAATTGAAACCCGCTCATGCTGACCGTGATGTTGGCGGCATGAATTACTCCGGCAGCGAAGAGCATCATCCATCCGAGCACTTTTGGGAATTGCGACGGCTTGATCATTGCAGTTTTCAGAGAATAGAGGATCGATCGGAGCTTCGCAATGTTGCCTTGGAACAACGCCGGTATGACCTCCTCCTTTTGCCGAAAACGGGCTTCTCAATGCTGCCCCCGCGAAAAACTTACTTAAAAAGCATGGAGGAGCCCGATGGAATCCGCCTCGAAGTCCGTTAATTTGAAAAACATTTTTCGGAGCAACCCAATTGAAAAAAACCTTTTCACCTTTCGCGCCGGCGACGTTGCTGGCCTTCGTTCTTATTGTTGCTACTTCCGCACGCGCCTCAACCAAAGCTTTCTCGGTCCAGGTTAGCGCCGAGGTTCAAGATTCTCCTCCGCATATTCAATTGGCCTGGCCCGGCGATGCCAACGCCACCGGCTACACGCTCTCGCGGAAATTAAAAACCGACAGCGCATGGTCGCCACTGACTTCGCTGCCCGGGACATCTACCAATTTCACGGATGACAATGTCAATGTCGGCACCGGATTTGAATATAAAATAATCAAGAGCACATCCGCAGGCTACACCGGTTACGGATATCTTTTCGCCGGAATCAATCTTCCGATGACCGATGATCGGGGCAAACTCATTCTCATTGTCGAAAATACCTATGCCGCGGATTTGGCCGCAGAACTGACGCGACTGGAGCAGGATCTCGTCGGCGACGGATGGACGGTAATCCGGCACGACGTCCGGCGGACCGATTCGGTGTCGAGCGTCAAGAGCTTGATCAAAGCCGACTACGAAGCTGATTCCGCCAATTCCACGGCGGTCTTTCTTTTCGGTCGTGTGCCGGTTCCTTACTCGGGTGATATTTACCCGGACGGGCACACCAATCATCGAGGAGCCTGGCCGGCGGATGTTTACTACGGGGAAATGTCCGGCACCTGGACGGATTTCACCGTCACGTCCACCAACGCCGAACTCAACCGGACCTGGAATGTCCCGCGCGACGGCAAATTTGATCAGTCCCTTATTCCCGGGGAAGTAAAACTCGAGGTGGGTCGCGTCGATCTGGCGAACATGACCTGCTATTCAATCCTTTCGCCTCCTGTTTACGAAAAAGATTTGCTTAGGCGATACCTCGATAAGGACCACAATTTTCGCCACCGGCTTACCACCGTGGAACGTCGGGGCTTTCTCAGCGACAACTTCAGCAGCACTGATTTAGATCCGGTCGCGGGCGGAGGATGGCGCAACCTCTCAGGATTCTTCGGCGCAAGCAACGTGACGGAGGGCGCATACGGCACATTTTTTCCGACCTTGTCCCAGCAAAGTTATCTTTGGAGTTACGGATGCGGCGGCGGCCAATATTCTTACTGCAATGGCGTCGGCACTTCGGATGACTTCGCCAAGAACGATGCAAAAGTCGTTTTCACCATGCTAATGGGGAGCAAATTTGGGGATTGGGACACCGAGAGCAACATCCTGCGCGCGCCGCTCGGCTCGAAAACTTACACGCTGACCTGTTCCTACTCGGGCGCGCCGCACTCGCTTTATCATCACATGTCGATGGGGGAAAATATCGGTTACTCCATCCGCCTCACGCAAAATAATGTTCAAAATGGACTCTACGTCACGACCAGCGGGACGCATCAGGTTCATATCGCTTTGATGGGCGATCCGTCGCTTCGGATGCATCCCGTCGTTCCGCCCACGGATCTGGTCGTTTCTGGAAATGGATCCCGCGTCTTGAACTGGGCTGCGTCCACTGATGAGAACATCCAAGGATACCACGTGTATCGATCCGCCATGCCCAACGGCCCATTTGCGCGCCTGACCGGTTCTCTGGTGACGGCTACATCGTTCGTTGATTCTCCAGCGGCGGGAACCTTCATCTACATGGTTCGTGCCGTTAAATTGGAACGGTCAGGCGGCGGAACTTATTTCAACCCGAGCCAGGGAATCTTTGTGACGACGCCGAGTGCGCCGGCACTTCAAATCAGCAACCTGTTGGTCAGTGAAGGCAACTTCGGTTTTCGACTGACGGGACAAGGATGCCAAAGCTTCGCGATCGATACGAGTGAAGATTTATCGCTGTGGACCCCGCTGACCACGAACGAACTCGCCAACGGCGAATTTGATTTCAGCGCCCAGGGCGACACCTCGGTTTTGAACCGCTATTATCGGATGCGGCCTTTGCCGTAAGGGCGAAAGCGGGCGCGCTCTAGGGACGACGCAGCCTGAAAATGCGACTACTTATGTTGGATGGCATCACCATGTTTTGAGTGCCGAAAACGGTAATCGGATTTGTGACCGTGATCCAATTGTTCGACGCCGCCAAAGAGGCGACGGATTCCAGAGAAAAACCGGGCGGCGCGGTCGGCCACGAAATTGTCAACGCATTCGCCTGGGTTCGGGAAACGGAAAGGCTGGGTGGAAGCAAAAAATTCAGGTTCAACACGTAGGCGCCAGTCGCGGCAGACACGCCATCAATTGCCAATTGGTAATTGGTTCCAGCCAGTGCCGTGAAAG
>JBDSIW010000311.1:0-2683 GCA_039917795.1 Verrucomicrobiota bacterium
CACCAGGGCCGCTTCGCCATCAGCCACGGCCTGGACGAGGTAACGTTCGCTCAAGAGTCGGCGGACGTAATCGCGCATGTCGGCATTGTCATCCGCGAGGAGAATGCGGGGGAGGGCCAGGGGTGGCGCGGGCGACTCGCCCGCCCCGGTCGGCGACCCGCCGACCGGAATGGGTGAGGCGCTCCCTTTGCTTTTTGCGCCAGTGCGTGAAGAGACGTCCCTCCCCGTTCCGCCGGGCGAGTCGCCCGGCGGCACAGGTTGGTAGCCTGTGCCACCCTCCGGCAACCACCGCATCGCTTCCTCGACGTAATGACTCGCCGCCAGCGCCGTGGAAGCCAACGCGCTGCTCGCCTCGATGCGTTCCGCCGGAAGATGCGCCGTGCCTTTGGGAACGGTGACAGTGAAGGTGCTGCCTTTTCCAAAAACACTTTCGAGGGCGACCGTGCCGCCGTGGATCTTGACCAATTCCTGCACGAGCGCCAGCCCAATGCCGGTGCCTTCGTGCGTGCGAGATTGCGCGCCTTCGACCCGATGGAAGCGTTCAAAAATGCGCGGGAGTTCTGCGGCGGCAATACCCGTGCCGGTGTCGCGCACGGACAATTGCACCGTGTGGCCGATGTCTTTTTGCGTGACTTGGATTTCTCCGGCCAAGGTGAATTTGAAAGCGTTGGAGAGCAGGTTCAACACGATTTTCTCCCACATGTCGCGATCCACATAGACCGGCTCGGGGAGCGGCGGGCAATCCACGATGAGTTTAAGCCCGGCTTTCTCGATGGCGGAACGGAAGACGCTGGCGAGGTCGCCCGTTAATACGGCGAGATCGTTCGGTTGATATGAGGCTTGAATGCGACCGGCTTCGACCCGCGAAAAGTCGAGCAGCGTGTTGACGAGTTTCTGGAGCCGAAGGGAATTGCGATGGATGACGTCAAGTTGGCTTCGAACTTCTGGCGGCAAGGAGTCTGGCGGCAACGCGAGCAAATCCTCGGTCGGCCCGAGCATCAAGGTGAGCGGCGTGCGAAACTCGTGGCTGACGTTGCTGAAGAACGTCGTCTTGGCGCGGTCGATCTCGGCGAGCGCCTCGGCGCGTTTGCGTTCCCCCTCGTAGGCGCGGGCATTGGCCACGGTGGTCGTGACGGCAGAAGCCAGCAGATCGTAGAACCCGCGATACATTTCGTTCGCCGAGAGACGCGGACTGATTCCCGCGACGACGACGGCAATCGGACGGTCCGCTCCGGGCGGCATGATCGGCAACAACACCGCCGCTTTGATGAATTCGGGAAATGGGCCGGAGTAAATTTTTCCGAAGCGTTGCTCCACGTCATCCACTTGCCCCGCCGCGCCCGCTAGAGACACTTCGGCCAACGGCCACGAGGAATTTCCCGGCGCCGCCAGGTCCACGAGTTCGGGGGCCGCCGTCATCCCGGCGCTGAGTCCCGTCGCCGCGACCAGCCGCCCAACCTTTTTCACCTCGTCGAGCCGATAAATCAGGACAAACGGCAGATCGAGTTCGTATCCCGCCAGCGTTTCCGTTGTGAGCGTGAAGGCTTCTTCGATGGATTTCGCATGGCCCGTGCGAGTGGCCATGTCGCGCAACGTGCGGGTGCGGCGTTCGCCCAGCATCTTGGGTGTCATCTCGATCACCGGATGAAAAAGTCCGGCCAGCCGCCCGGCCTCATCGAGAATCGGACTAAACGAAAGCGTAAAAAAACATTCCTCCGTATAACCGTGGCGTCGGAGGAAGATGTGCTGATTTTCCAGGAAGGCGGTGTTGCCCGCGAGCGCGGAGTCGTGCGCCGCGCCGATGACCGGCCAGGCCTCGCGCCAACATTCAGGGAAGTTCTGCCCCATTGAGCGTGGATGTTTGTCGCCGCAAATCACGCGGTAGCCGTCGTTGTAAATTTGAACCAGTCCCGGCCCCCAGATAATGCAAATTGGCAAATCCGAGGCGAGGCAGATGTTGATCGTCGTCCGCAAACTCTGCGGCCAGGATTCCCTCGCGCCCAGAGGCGTGCGCGACCAATCCATCGAGCGGATCAACTGGCCCATCTCGCCGCCAGAGACAATCCAGTCTGTTCCCGGTTTTTGTTCAGAGATTGGATTTTCGCTCATGGAACTTTTCTCATGAAATTCATTTCAGATAACGGAGGGGAGAGGGCGCGCATCCACCCCGCCACCCAACGACGCACTGACCATGATCGCCGGGTAGTAAGTGATGAAGATTTAACCGGAACCCACAACGGCGTCAGCGTCGCGCGCACCGCAGTGCGGCGGCGAGCATGAGCACTGTCAGGATGTGACCATTCCACCGCCGCTGGTCAGGTGACGGATCGCCGGATTCTTTTTTTATTTCCACGGGCATAAGTTTATAATTTCAAATATAGCGGCATCATAAATAATCTGACTTGAGATACAAGACTTTGAACTTTGGACAATTTTCGAATTGAATAGCATCCGCGAACTGAGGGCGCGACCAAAAGTTAGCCGTATTCTCACGAACCAGCCACATTGGTATTTGCGCGTTGCGCGTTTTCTCGCTGGAGTAGGTTGCTGGCATGAAACCAGACGAGGTGATTGCAGAGATTCAGCGGCTCTCGGGTTAAAAGGTCGCGAAAGTCTATCAATATCTTTTTTCCACCGAGAGCGAGATGGATCGATTGCTCACCGCCTTTGATCGCCTCCCGCG
>JBDSIW010000312.1:0-5864 GCA_039917795.1 Verrucomicrobiota bacterium
CGGTTCCAAAAGACAAAGCCAAGCTCGATAAAACTTTTGGCGCAATCACCGTGCCTTGTTTTCACATGACCGGGACGCTCGACGACAGCCCGATTGGCGACACAAAAGCTGCGCAACGCCGCGCGCCGTTTGATCATATTCACGCTGCCCATCAGTACCTGGTTAATTTCACAGGCGGAGACCATTTTATTTTTTCGGGCCGATGGCGGGAGCAATCCGGCGGCGAGAATGACGCCCTGTTCCAGGAATTCATCCTCGAGAGTTCGACTGCTTTTTGGCAGGCGCATTTGAAAGCCGATTCCGCTGCGTTGAATTGGTTGGGCGAAAATTTTGAAAACACCCTCGGCGATCATGGAGTTTTCGAAAAGAAATGAAGCGGTGTCTGCAGTCAAAGGATTCGCCTTTCCGATGTTCTTAATTATATTACCCGCCCTGTGAGGGAAAAAAAAACACGTGTGCTGTGCGGAATGAGCGGAGGAGTGGATTCCTCGGCGACGGCAGCGCTTTTGCTCGAACAGGGTTATGACGTCGTCGGCGTCACACTCAAGCTCTGGCCGCAGGATTGCGTTTCGCGCGCGGAGGACAAGTGTTGCGGTCCGCAAGCGGTGATGGACGCTCGAAGCGTTTGCCACAAGCTCGGGATTCCCTATTACCTCATCGACGAAGCGGCGGAATTTCAGAACAAGGTGATTCAGTATTTCGCGAACGAATATAAGGCGGGGCGCACGCCGAATCCCTGCGTGATGTGCAACCAGACTTTGAAATTCGGCACCCTGATCACGCGAGCAAAACAGTTGGGCGCAGAGAAAATTGCCACGGGCCATTTCGCCAGGACAGAAACGGCCCCGAATGGGCGCACTTTGCTGAAGCGCGGCCGCGATTCGAGAAAAGACCAAAGCTATTTTCTGTTTTCGTTGCGGCAGGACCAATTGGCGTTCTCAATGTTTCCGCTCGGTGAAAAAACCAAGGCCGACACGCGAGAAGTCGCGCGCGAATGCCAGCTCAAGACCGCCGACAAGGAAGAGAGCATGGAAATCTGCTTCGTGCCGGACAACAATTACGGCGGCTTTCTCCAACAGGCGAAGCTGGCCGAAAAACATCGCGGTGACATTGTGGATTCGTTCGGTAAAAAACTCGGTGAGCATGACGGGATCGAGTTTTACACCGTTGGCCAGCGCAAGGGACTCGGCATTTCCTCACCCAAGCCACTTTATGTTATCGAACTGGACGCGGCTAATAATCGCGTCATCGTGGGGGGCGATTCAATGCTGGATCGCGACGAATTTTTGGTGGAGCGCTGTAATTGGATTTCGTTCGAAACGGCGCCCGACCAGATCGAAGCCAGCGTGAAAATTCGTTATAATCATCCGGGGACGAGCGCTACCATTTTTCCAGATTCAAGCGGGCGCGCGAAAATCAAACTTCATATTCCGCAGCGTGCCATCACGCCAGGACAAGCATGCGTGTTTTATCAGGACGACGTGGTCCTGGGCGGCGGGTGGATTACGCGCTAAGAGGCTTAATTTTTTTGCTTCGAGATTTGGCTGCTGTCGCGCCAACTTTTCGTCTTCTTTTTTTTCTCGGTGAAGCGATGCGTTTTCCCCGCGGCAATGCGCTCGACGCATGGAAATTGCATCGGGAAAAAGAGGGCGCGGTCGGTTCGGGAATAGGACTTGCACGAACCTCGCTCGCGAGTAAAGTCTGGCGCGCAATCACCACCTTTGGCGGTGGTTTTTGTTTTTAAATTCGCGATTTGTGAAAATTTTTGCAGGCACATCGAATCCGGTTTTGTCGAAGGCGATTGTCGAATCGATCGGCATGGAACTGGGAAAATGCACCGTCAGCGCTTTTCCTGACGGCGAAACCTTCGTCAAGATCGAGGAGAATGTGCGCGGGGAAGATGTGTTCGTGGTGCAGTCCACATCCCCGCCAACGAACCACAACCTGATGGAGATGTTCATCATGATGGACGCGCTGCGGCGGGCGAGCGCCACGAGGATTACCGCTGTATTGCCTTTCTACGGCTACGCTCGGCAGGACCGCAAAGATCAGCCGCGCGTCCCAATTACCGCTAAATTGGTCGCGAATCTATTGATAGCTGCGGGAGCCAATCGCATTTTGACGATGGATTTGCACGCGCAGCAAATCCAGGGTTTTTTTGACATTCCGGTTGACCATCTTTACGCCGCCCCGGTGATGTACGATTATCTCAAGCAGAAGCAACTTGAGAACTTTGTGGTCGTTAGTCCTGATGTCGGGGGATTGAAAATGGCGCATGCCTATTCCCAGGTGCTCGAAACCGGGCTCGCCATCGTGGCAAAACGGCGCAAGAGCGCTACCGAGATTGAATCGATGACAGTCATTGGCGAAATCCGCGGAAAAAACGTGTTGATGGTGGATGACTTGACGGAGACGGCGGGAACTTTGACCACGGCCGCGGCCCTGCTGAAAAAGAAGGGTGCGAAGAAAATAATCGCCTGCGTTTCACACGCCATTTTGAACGATTTGGGCATCGAACGCCTGAGAAAATCAAATATTGACGAACTGATAACTACTGATACCGTCCTTCGCCCTGCCATTGACGGGGTGAAGATTACCACCTTGTCGGTGGCTGGATTGTTGGGCGAAGCGATTAAGCGGATCAATTGTAACTCCTCTATAACTTCGCTGTTTGAATTTAAAGGCGGACGCACCAGTTAGGTCGTAAGCCACTCTATCGAAAAATGAAATCTGTATCATTGACCGCGTTTCCACGGACCCATTTGCGTCGTGGTGAAGTTAAAAAATTGCGCACCACCGGACGGGTGCCGGCCGTGGTTTACGGAGGAAAAAGCACACCGCAGAATCTTGAAATTGATCTGGAAGAATTCGATGAGTTGATCCATCACTCCGCTTCTGAAAATGTCCTGGTCGATCTTTCTGTCGGCACAGGTGCAAAGCGCCTCGCGCTGATTCAGGAAGTGCAGCACCATCCGTTGAGCGGCAAAGTCCTGCATGTCGATCTGCATGAAGTCGCGGCCGACGAAATGGTGACGATCATGGTCCCGGTTGAGAGTTCAGGCGAACCGACCGGCGTGAAAAATGGCGGCGGCGTTCTCGAGCACGTCCTTTTCAAAATCAAGGTCCGCGCATTGCCCAAGGATTTGCCGGAGGTTATTACGATTGATGTCAGCGGACTTGAGATTGGCCAATCCATCCATCTCGGCGATGTCAAAGCTCCTTCTGGTGTCGAGATTTTGGGTGACAAACATATTTCTGTAATTGCAGTGGCGGCTCCGCTAACTGAAGCGCAGGAGGCTGCGGCGGTTGCGGCGGCCGGTGGCGCGGGCGAAGTCGAAATGACCAAGGAAAAGAAAGAGGATGGCACAACCGAAGCTCCCGCCAAGGCCGGAGAAAAAGGAGCAGCTGCCCCGAAAGCCGCCGACAAAGGCGCCGCGAAAACGGAAGAGAAAAAGCCCGCGGAAAAGAAAAAATAAAAGTGGCGCAAGCCGATGTAGAGCAGGCTTTCGGCCAACGAGTTTCGAGGCAGTTTGCCTCAACGATGCGGAGACAAATGACTTCGCATTCAACACGCAACGAGTGGCGAAATGGAAAATTTATTTCTCGTTGCCGGCTTGGGAAACCCGGGCAAGAAATACGCCAAAACGCGACACAACGCCGGTTTTTTGCTGGTCGAAAGACTGGCGCAGGATTTTGGAGCGAACTGGACCCTGGAAAAAAAGTTTAGCTCGCGTCTCGCGAAGGTTGATCGAGGCGCCGGGAAATTTGTTCTGTGCCAGCCGCAGACCTTCATGAATGCCAGCGGGGGAGCGGTCAAAAGTCTTGCTGACTATTTTCAGCTCCCGTCGGAGCGGGTTTTGGTGGTGGTCGATGACGCGGATTTGCCGTTCGGAGAAATTCGATTGCGCGGAAGTGGCAGCAGCGGCGGCCATCATGGTTTGGAGTCGGTTGAAAAACATTTGGACACGCGGGAGTTTCCGAGATTGCGGATTGGCATCGGGCGCAAAGACGGGATCAGGCAAATAACCGATTTCGTTCTGGGCCAGTTCGGTAAGAACGAGACGAGTCTCTTGGAAAATGTTTTGGTGCGGGCCGCAGAACAAGTGGAATGCTGGGCTGCTGCGGGCATTGGGAAAGCAATGAGCCAGTTTAACGGCATGGTTAACATAAAAGAAAAAAGGACTGAATAGTGAAACGATACGAAGGATTGTTCATTTTGAACACCGCAGCCAAAGAAGAGGGCATCAAAGATGTCATAGATAAAATTTCTGCCGAGATCGCCTCTGCCGGTGGCAAGGTTGAGACCGTGCAGAAGATGGATAAAAAGACTTTTTCACGGGTCGCGGACCGAAAGCACACTGCCGGTTTTTATGTCAACGTGATTTTCGAGGCAGAACCGGCTTCGCTCGCACCATTGCGAACCCGCTTGAACAGCAGCGATGATATCTTTCGGGTTGTATTTACCAACGCTCCCGCTCCGCAGGACGATGCGGCGAAATAAATTCGAGGTATGGCCAGCTTCAACAAAGTGATTCTGGTGGGGAACCTGACGCGCGATCCGGAATTGCGCTACACCCCCAAAGGAACCGCTATTGCCAAGATTGGCTTGGCGGTAAATCGCACCTGGAAAAATGAAGCGGGCGAAACCAAGGAGGAAGTCACATTCGTGGACGTGGATTGTTTCGGGCGGACGGCAGAAAACGTCGGCCAATATATGCGGAAGGGCAGCGCGATGCTCGTCGAAGGCCGCCTCCGGCTTGATACCTGGGATGACAAGCAGACCAACCAGAAACGGAGCAAGCTGGGTGTCGTAGCAGAAACCGTCCAATTCCTCGGATCCCCCCGGGGCGGCGGAGATGCAGCTCCCGCTGAGCGCAGCAGTCGCCCTCCTGCGAACAAACCTTCCGAAACCGCTTCCGATTCGGATGGCGCGCCTCCCGAAGAAGACGACGTTCCATTTTGATTTTTCCGTGCATCTCTTGGTCACTCTATTTCAAACTCAATTAATTTAATTTTATGGCAAAAACTGAAATCATCCTGACGCACAACATTGTTGGTCTCGGAGGCGAATCCGACCAGGTGAAGGTCGCCGCCGGTTACGCGCGCAATTATCTTTTTCCGCAAGGGCTCGCCATTCCGTTGACCGGATCGAACAAGCGGCGCATTGAATCGCTCAAGCAGCGTCGCGCGGAACGTGAAGCGCACGAACTCAACACCATGACCGACTTGGCCAAAGGGATTTCCAAGTTGATCTGCGTCGTCGCTGTGAAGACCGGCGAAGATGGCAAGATGTTCGGCACCGTTACTTCCGGAATGATTGCCGACCAACTCAAGACGCAGTTCGATATTGTTCTCGATAAGAAGAAAATTCACCTTGACCAGCCGATTAAATCGCTCGGTGAACACGAAGTTGAATTGCGCCTCCACTCCGACGTAAAGAGCACATTGAAGGTTCGTGTGGAAAGCAACACACCGATCGCGGACAAAACCCCAGCACCAGTGATCGAAGCCCCGAAAACGCAAACCCGCGCCAAACGTGGTGAGCAACAGGTTTACACCAGCGAACGAACCGCCCGCCCCGAACGCAAAGCGAAGGCGAAATCCGACAAAGCGTAATTCTCTCTTTGCCCAATCAAAAGCAGGCCGTTCCTTCGGCCTGCTTTTTTACTTTAGAACTGCGGGCCCTCAGGTCGGAAACACGTCTTTATTCCAAAAGACAATCAGTGGTGATGCTGCACCTGCGTTTCCTGATACAGAAGATTCTTCCATTCGCCATCCGTTTCCACCCACACGGACGAGACGATCGACCAATGCGGTGTGAATGGCGTTCCATTTGAAGATCCTTTGACCATTACGCTGTATCG
>JBDSIW010000313.1:0-3931 GCA_039917795.1 Verrucomicrobiota bacterium
GTGCAGATAGCAAACTCCCCAGAAAAGCCCGTTCAGGAAAAGATTCACAAACCTGCCGTGCGTCGCGGGCGAACCCGCGGCGAGTTGCAGGTCGCTGACAAACTGATCGCGAATATATTGTGCGCGATAGGCCAGAGAATCCAACCGATTGTGCCAGGTGATATTGCTGCCCGCGTCAACGACCAAGGTGTTGAATTTCCTTCGGGAAGAATCTTCGAAGACGGGAAAATCCAATTTGCCGTCGTATTCCTGATTGAAAAATAAACGGAGCGAATGTTTACGCGTGCGATTTGGGTCGCGGCTGGTTCCACCTTGAGCGCGCAAACCGGCATTGAGGCGAAATCCCGCCCTGCCATCCGGCATGATTAGTTCCGCCGAAGCCGGCCGCTCCCAGGCCGCGCGTTGTGACGGCACTGGATTTGGATTGGCGTAAATTCCGTTCTGCTGGCTGAACAATGCATCGTTCCCCAAAACTATTGAAAGCGCAGGCAAATTTGTCAGCGCCTGGAGCGCCTGCGCGGCGTAGATGCCGTTGGTCAAAACCTGCGGGTCCATTTCGTAGTCGGCCGGGACAACGGTCGCGCCGTCGGACGTCACCCAAGTGGAAGGAAAACCCGCGGGCGTCGCCGATTGCTGGAGGACTGCGCTCGGAAAAATATAAGAGAACGTCGATACTTGGGAACAAAGCAACCCCGGGTGATATGCGATGGCGCGAAGGTTTACGACGGGTGACGATGCCGAAGGCGCAATGGGAATTGGGCCTGTGTAGAGAATCCCGCTGCTCGCGGTGGGCTCCGAGCCGTCCCGCGTGTAGCGAATCATCGTCTGGGCGGTGGCAGAGTTCAGCGTCACGCTAAGCGGGAGCGAGAAAAATCCGCTCTTCACGCTGGCCTGGGGCTTTTCCGCGATTCCAGCGAAAGACGCCGCGCCAAAATTTACCGAGCCAGGCGTCGAGTTCGTCAAATATCCAAAAGCTCCACCGACCAGCCCGTAGGAAATGTCGGGGCGCTGCGGCGGGTAGCCGGGTTGAAAGGAAGTCGCTACTTCGCGCGGTTGATTCGCATTAAGCAGAGCCAGATATTGTCCCGCCGAGCTTAACCTGAAATTGGTATGGAGCGGCGCGCCATCGGTAGGCTTGCGGTTCTTGGACGAGGCGAAGACCACGAGAAATTGGCCCGGTTCTATTGTCACCGCAGGAAAAATCCATTCACTATCCAAATTTTCATCCTGCGTCAGCGACCAGCCCTGAAGATTTATTGCCAGGATGCCGCGATTAAAAAGTTCGATCCAATCCTGCAGTTCCCCGTCTTCATCGCGCAGTCCATTCGTGCTGAGATTCGAGGCGAGGAATTCGTTGATCACAATATTCCCGGCAAATTCTCCCGGGTGAAAGGAATAGTTCCAAGGGGTTCCAGAAAACAAGTTGGCGTTTGCGGCTAGATCGTGAATCCCGTGATTTGCGAGCCAATACACTTGAACCGTTCCGGAAGCAGGCGCGTCAATTTCAAAAACGTAGGGTCCAGCGCCGGCCCCGCTCACGCTTTTCGCGGAGCGTCCATTGACTTGCAAATCCGATGCGTCCACCCCGGATACCAGCTCGCTAAAGGTCACAAAAATTTGGCTCAGTTGTCCCACGGTGGAACCTGGAAGCGGACTAACGGTCAAGATCGTGGGCGGCTCGGCATCAATACGGGTGTAATTCCAAGTGGTGCTCGCATCCAATTCGTCGAGGCGCGCGCCGCTGGAAGCGAAGCGGATCAAATGCGTCGGGTTCCAGACCGCTTGGAGAATTCCTTCTGCAACCCGCGGGAAAATGTAAGTGTAGGTCGCGCCGGAGCCGGACACGTTCGTCGCTGAGGTGCCGTTCAGGAAAATGTCATCTGCGGCAACGCCGGTCACTTCCCCGGAAAACGCGACCGTGATCGAACTCACATTGGTCAGGACGCTGTTCGGAGGTGGAGAGATGGAGGAAATGGACGCCGGGACTGCCCATCCCTTGGCCGCCGCCGCGAAAATTAAAAATAAGCCGGCCCACACCGCCAGCATTCGGCTGCCGTCCTTCCCAAGTAAACGCTGGGCTGTATAATTCATATGCTTGAGTCCGAAACAGAGCCCACGGACCAATGAAAAATCGGTTTATCAATTACCGATTGGGTGCCTCATTTCGACTCTTCTAAGCAGATGTGAAGCCAGCTTTAGAACTGGGGGGTTGGAAAGGTTGTGATGCTCACAAGCATTGCCCGGTGCGATCTTGATATTATTTGTTGTTAAACGAAATTCCAACCGGACGTGCATGGTTTTGAGGCAGGTTCGTGCGTAAATCATCACGAAATAGAATCGGGATTCTGAAATGAATTACCAGCCGACGCGCTCAGCGTTTCACTTCTAGTCGGTAATAGAGGACTTCAGGGCGCGGTGAGTTTGTGAATCCATCGAGGAAGTACTCGGTATTGGACACCGCCGTGTGCGGAAAATAGCCACTCGGGTGATTCGTGAAAGAATCCAACTTGGCCGCAATTTGCAATTGATACGTTCGTCCCGCGACGGCGGACCAGGAAAGCAAAATCTGGTTCGTGGCGAGGTTCTCGGCGTAAATTCTCAAAGCCGATGCAGCATTTTTCGGATCTGTTCCGGCAACAAACTCCGCAAGATTGTTCATGCCATCCTGATCAGGATCTCCCAGCGCGCTCTGCTCCGCCAACGCTGATCGCGGGTCGAGCCCGTACTGTTGCTCCCAACCATTCGGCAAGCCGTCCGCATCCTCATCGCCGTTTGGATCAAGCGCCAGCCGCACCGCCAACCCTGCCAAAATGGAATTTGAAAGTCCGCCGCCGGAAAACGATGCACCCAGAAAACTCGAGTCGAGTTGTCTCGCCTGGAGCGCTGCGTCAAAAGTCCCGCCGCCAACCACCGCGCCGAAATGAAGGACTTCCCCGGGGTTCACTCCCAGCACCGAAAGCGGGATGGCAACCTTGATGAAATTTGCGTTTTGTTCCGGGTATTTTAGTTGGAACAACGGCTCGAGTCGTTGCGGCGAACGATTGAACTGCTGGAGCCTCGCAGATTCCACCGTGCCAAAATTCGTGTCCAATTGAAACACACCCTGGCCGACATTTTCCAAGGCCAACCATTGGCGGGAAAAAAAACGGTCGTTGCCATCGGCAAATTCATCACCCAAAAGCACGGCAATCGACGGATTGAAATTCGTGAAAGCCAGATTCTCGAGACAGTCCAGGCCTTCCACTCCTTCCGCCGAGGCTGGGATTCCGTCTCCCAAGCCGACCAGATTCGAAACGCCCGTCCGATAAGGAGACCCAACGAACAAAAAAATATTATTGTCGGCGCTCACCATCGTTTGCTCGAAGCCGATGTAGAGGTTCGTTGAATCATTGTTCACAAAAACACGGCCGAGATTGGAAAACTCGCCTCCGGCCGTGAGCAAAGGCGTTCCGATCAAATCAAACATTTGTTCCGCAATGTTGCCGTGTCCGTCATTACCGGAAGTAATCTCAACGAGTGGCGTATGCCAGGACGCTTCGTGCAAAACGGGCGCGGGTGGCGGTGTGCGCCGGATGGTCGTTGAGTCGAATACAAGGCCGTTGGTGCCAATCGCTTCCACGCGCGCGGTGTCGCCATCGACGGAAACCGTCAGGAAATGCCACGACAAATAAAACTCACAACTCCCGGGGTCGCGCGCCGCGGAGTTGGGTGTCTGCGGGAAAAAGTATTGAGGCAAAGCGCCGCCGCCGCCGCCGCTCACAAAGGAATAAATCCCGTTGGTTGGCACGAATTTCTCGAAGGCGTGGTCGTGCCCATTGAAAATAATTTGAACGCCGTATTGCTTCGCCAGCGGGTAAAGCAACTCCTGCAAATCAATCCGGTCATCAATGCCATTTTGATTCAAGTCATCGAACCGATGCGCCCCGGAATT
>JBDSIW010000314.1:0-10888 GCA_039917795.1 Verrucomicrobiota bacterium
CGTGACCTGGCGAAAAAAGGCGTCAAGTCCGTCGGACAAAACCTCGCTGGAGAAACCGGTGGCGACCGGGCCATGATCGAGCGCGTGTTTCCGAAACGGACTTTCCACTTCGAGCCAGCCTTGAGCAATGTCGGCGATGATTCGAATGAGACTGGAGACCGGGCGGTCGGCCAGGTAACGCGCGCGATTCTGTTTCAAGGTTTGGCAGGCATCGCTGATCACGGTGGGTGAGAGGGCGCTTTGGTCCGCCAGGTCCGCGAGAAAATAATTCGGCAGATTCATCACGATTGCGTCGAGCCGATGGCGGGTTGCGAAACAGAATTCTCCAAACCAAAAGCGGTTTCCTTTTTACGGATGCGATGCAGGCAGGGCAGGCCAATGAGGGAAACCAAAACAAAAAGCGCGAGCAAGCCGAAGATTGGATAATAGCTGGCGGGCGACGCAGCGCGGTCACCTAGGCGTTTTACCCAGTGACCCATAGCCCAGTGCGAAAGATTTCCAAATAGTCCACCCGCCGTGATAAAAAGGCCGAAGACGCGCCCGCGAATGGCGTCCGGCACTGACTCCATGATCGCGGCCTCAACCATCGGATAGCTCGCCATGAAAAAAAATCCGTAAATCATGAGCGCAGGCAAAATCCAACGGGAAGGCAAGTGAGGAAGTATGGCGATCATGACGGCGGCAAACACCAGGACCAGACTTGTCCAGCGCATGCGCCCGCGGTCGCTGAGCCCGCCGAAAAGGGGATTGCTCACCGCGGACGCAAGAAAAATTCCCGAGATGGCGAGGCCGGTGAGCTTCGGGCTGAAGCCATTCGCATTTTGCAGGACCAGCGATGAGAGACTTCCTATGCCGCTGCCGGCAAAGTCGCGCAAGCTGAAGGCAATGCTGGCGGCGAGGAAGAAAAATAAAAGCGCACGAGTCGGAAAAAGTTGCTCCGCTGACAACGATGGTTTGGTTTCAGATTCGGGCAGGCTTTCTTCCTCGCTGAGCCAATAGAAAACAGCGGCGGCGGCGACCCCGAGCAAACCAAACTCCAGAACAGGCGTGCGCCAGCTCCCTGAGGAGACGGCACGCCATCCGGAATAGAGAGGTCCCACAAAAAAGCCAGCACTCGCGCCGATTCCGACGAGTCCCAGCGCCTTGCCTGTTCCGACCGGGAACATGCGCGCGACCAGGGCGGTGGCGGCGGGATGATAGAAACTTCCCCCCAATCCGGCCACAATCACGCAAGCGAGGACCATGGGATAATTTGGCGCGAGGGAAATTCCAATGAAGCCGACGCCATTTAAAATCAATCCGACGGTGAGCAATTTTTTCCGACTCATCCGGTCCGCCAAAACGCCCATCAGATAACTCGGCAAAAAGTAGGAGAGGCCCATGACGGTTACGAGAATGGTGGCGCCCTCGACGCTTTTCATTTGCAGATCGTTTTGCATGAGCAAATAGAGCGGGATGAGCGCGACTTGATAGATGTGCGTAAAGGCGTGCAGCGCCCCGCAAAGCCAGAGCGTTCGCAGGTGTTGTTTTCGGGTGTGCTTCACGGGTTCCAAGCGGACGAGAATTAGCCACAGATGCGGGAAGATTTCACGGAATTCTTTTCGATCATTGGGCGGGCGGCACCAATTTTCCGGCGTCGTGGAAAGCGTTTTCTATTTCGCACTCACTGGTGGACCGAAGAAATGAGCATCCAGAGAAAGCACGCGAAGAGCCCGACGATGAAGGAAATATAAGCAAGTCGCAGGAAACGGTATTTCTTCGCGGCGAGGAAAAGGCCGAGAACATAAACTTCGCGCACCTGAGCTTCGTAGGTGCGGCTGGGGTCATTCATCATTTTCTCCATCGACGCCTCGAACGTCGGATAATCCAGCCGGATAAAATCTCCAAAGAAGAGTAAATTGAAGTGCGGGTTATCAATCGCGGGGAGCGGCTCGCGACTGGAAGCGAGCGGCAGTTTGGGCATCACCGCATAGGCGGCAAGGCCAACCGTGAGCAAACAGAAAACAATCAGCACAGCAAACGGCCATTGAAAATTCGGCCCCGCTACCCGTGGAGCGGAGAGCGTGATCACGACGGCAGACATGGTGAGCAGCATGTTGGCTTTCATGTCCGCCATGGAACTAAGTTGCACATGGTGCGCGCGGGTTTGGCGTAACATCTGATCAAGATGGGCTCCGGGTTGGTCAATTTTCATAGCGCTGAATTCAGATTTATTTACATAACGACATCCTCGCGATGGATTGCAAGGACGGAGTCCATCTCTGCGGACATCGGCCGATGGAGACAAGAAAACCTGACAAACTTCGCGAAGGGATTTAGTTTTTTAAACCATTCATGAAAGCGACGCACCAGATCGATCACCAGCAGCGAATTATTTTCGCGGTGTGGAGTGGGATCGTGACGCACGACGAAGCGATGACTGCGGCCCAGTCACTTCTTGCGGACCGGGAATTTAATCCACATTACAACCGGGTTTACGATGTGCGCGGCGTAACGGAAGCCCACCTGACCAAGGCGAGTTTGATGGAACTTGCGCAGATTGATCCGATTTACCCGTCCGAACGCCGGGCGGTGATCGCGACATCGCCTTCCATTTTTGGAATGGGCCGCATGTATGGATTGCTCACGGGCAAGGAAGAGAAGGGGAGTTTTCGAGTCGTGGCAAATCTGCAACAGGCCATCGATTGGTTTAATTCGCCGCAATAAATGCGCTCGTTATTTTGGCGCGCACAAAATTTTTTCATTGGGAATTCGTTCTTTCGTTCGAGAGGTGGTAAGATGACTTCTCATTAAATTATTTTTTGCATTTCTCATCTGTTCAATTTTTTCGGCATCAGGCGTCGTTCCTCTTGGGTATTATGATCCGGCATTGGGCAAAACTGGAGTAGTTCTCCAGCAGGCCTTGCACGAAATCATTAACGACCACACGAATCTTCCCTACAGCAGCAGTGGGACGAATAATACAGAGGAGGCATTGAAGCGCCTGGACGTGGATCCGGCCAATACTAACAATGTGATCCTCCTCTACGAACAACGTTCCGAACCCAAAAATACTTTCGGCCTGACCACTGGCTGGAATCGAGAACATCAATGGCCTGATTCCTATGGCCTGGATGACATCCGTCCGTCGTTTACCGATTTGTTCAATCTGCGCGCTGAAGACGCCAACGTGAACAGCGCGCGCGGCAATAAATTTTACGACATCAGTGACACGAACTCTCCGGGATATAAAAAGCCCGCGCACATTGAGGCGCCTGTGACTTCCACTGACTCGGACTCCTGGGAACCGCCCAATTCGGTCAAGGGCGACATCGCTCGGGCACTTTTTTACATGGATGTGCGCTACGAAGGCGACCGGACCAACGAACAGAACCTGGTTCTCAAGGACATTACGACCGGCATTAACAGCTCCACGAATTTGATGGGGCGATTGAGCACGCTGCTCTATTGGAGCGAACAGGATCCCGTCGATGACGCGGAGCGGTTGCGCAATGATTTGATTTACCGGATGTATCAGCATAATCGGAATCCGTTTATCGATCACCCGGAGTGGATTCAAATTATTTTTGAACCTGCGCTTCGAATCGTGATGAACGGACCGTCAGTTCAAGTGTATTGGCCGGCGGACTTCACGAATGCAGTTTTGATGGTGTCCGAGAATGTCTCCGGTCCTTGGATGCCCGGGGCAGGGACAAAAACTTCGAGCGGAGAGGAAGTTGTGCAATCTGAAACGGCAACGAACCAGACTCTGTTTTTCAGACTAAAGCTCAGATAAAAAATTTAGGAAACGGAGATGACCTGGTAATCGTTTCTGACGCCGCCAATTTCCAGATTCAATGAATTGCCTGACTTCTTCCCCATGATTTGCTGGCCTAGAGGCGACTGCGGGGTGATGACTAGAATCTCCTTTTTCTCATCCCTGATTTCCGTTCCTCCGGCGCGCGGCCCAACAAAATAGAACGAACGCTCGCCTTTGCCCTCCAACTCCACCAAGGCACCGAGATCGATTGCGTCGTTTCTGGAAAACTTTTTTGCCGGTAATTTATCGAATTGCTCGATAGCCTGCATGATTTCCGCCGCCTGTTTTGACTGGCCGCGCGCCAGATACGACGCCTCCAATCCGCGGGTGTCGTATTTATTCTCCGGTTTGCTCTGCTCGTGCGTTGCCTCAGCGTGCGCGGCACGGGCGGCTTTGTGATAAAGGGCAAGCTCTGCGGAAAGCTGATCGATGACTTTCTTGATGATGGCCAGCTTGCTCACGATGCGACTTTGAAATCTTCAGGGAAGCGCTTTAGCGGAGAGGATGGATCGAGATCCCAGTGCTAGGGCAACAATTTGCCGACGAGTCCGCTGATCGTTTTGCCCTCGGCGCTGCCCGCAGCTTTAGCCTGGACGGCTTTGATAACCGGCCCCATTTCTTTTTTGCTCGTCGCGCCCAGTTCCTGGATCGTGGCACGGATCAATTGCTCCAGTTCCGCTTCGGAAAGAGCCGTCGGTAAAAATGGTTCCAGCACGCCAATCTCCTGCTTCTCTTTCGCGGCGAGTTCTGGACGTCCGCCTTTCTCGTATTGTTCGATCGAGTCGCGCCGTTTTTTGATTTCCTTTTGCACCATCCCCACGAAATCCGCATCGGAAGTGGTTTCACTTTTCTTCTCGATCTGCGCGTAACCCAGTGCGGATTTTAACAATCGCAACGTGCCGAGGCGATCAGCGTCTTTGGCCAGCATGGCGGATTTGATTTCGTCGGAAAGGCGTTGTTGCAGGCTCATGGCGTATTTTCTGGAGAGGAACCCAATTTGGAAAAAATCTTCGAGAAATCAGGTTGTCTTGAGATTGCGGATCGCATCGCGCACTTGAGCCGCCTTCTCGTAATTCTCAGCTTTGACTGCTTCATCAAGCGCGGTTTCGAGCTTCTCCCTTTCGGTCAAGGGACGCTTGGCACTGACTTCCTGCAACCATGTTTCCAATGATTGGATCTCGCCACTTTGATCGAGGAGATCATGGCGCCCGTGTTCCCGATAAAAATTGCGAATTTCCTCCAGGCCTTCCTCGATCAGGCCAATCACTTTTTTGTGACCGTCGTCCTTCAAGGCAAGAGCGCCCCGTGCGCGAATACGCATCATCAGGAGCTGCGGACGAAATTGCTGCAGCGCCCACGCCATATCGTCGGACTCGGAATAATGCTGAACAAAATCAAACGCCTCGAGGTTGCGTTCCGTATCGCGAATCACACCGTCGTAATCCTCGAGCTGAAACAGGCAAATATAGCGGTGATGATACTGGATTGCCTCCTGTTGCAATTTCGCACAGTCCTCACCCTTTAATGAGAAGCCTTCGTCATTGCCATCGTTTGCTTCTCGAAACTTTTCCAATTGAGAAATATAATGATCCAAGAGTGACTGTTGTCCAAAAGGGCGCTTCCCATCCGGGCGTCCGGTGGCGTTCATCTGCAAAAGCCCCAGATCAACGCGGAGCTGAATTTTCTCCCGACCATCCTTGCCCTTGAATCTTCTTACGACGACCTGTCCAGGCTCGTAATCCCAGTGTTCCAGGATGTGCGATATGTCGAAGTTCATTAAGTGAATATGGCCGTCCATAATGTTCAAGTCAACGCGCCGAGTGGTTGTCGACGAAAAAATAAATGTTCTCGATTCGGGAGCAAATTAATTTCAGTTTTTTTCAAATTCATTTGGTTCGCAATCCGGATGCTGTCTAAAATTCCGCATGTCGTGTCCAGTTTCAATCACCATTCATCCCAGCCAGTTCCCGGAAAACGTGCGGCGCGACTTATTGGAATCACTTCGTTCCCGGCAGATCAATCACAAGTTTCATTACGACAGTGTCAATCAAGCCCAAAAATGGCTCGCCCTCCATCAGGCCTACTCGCCTTCGCGGACGGACCCGAATTGCTTGCAGGTTTATGACCAATCTTTTATTGCAGCGGCGGAACGCATCGGCGGAAAGCGCGTTCACTTGATCGGTTTGGGCTGTGGCGGTGGCCAGAAAGACGCGCGATTGTTGAACCTGTTGAAAAAGTCGGGGAGGGAATTGTTTTACACCCCGTCCGATGTAAGCGTTGCAATGGTTCTGGTCGCGCAAGCAGCGACGTCCCGCGTCATTGGCGCGAAGAATTGTTTTCCGATGGTTTGCGATTTGGCCTCACCCAGCGAACTTAAATTTTCCATTCCCGAAGGGGTGAACTCCTCACGATTGCTGACGTTTTTCGGAATGATTCCCAACTTCGAGCCGCAAGGAATATTGCCAAAGCTCGCCGGCATTCTGCACGAAGGGGATTTGCTCTTATTCAGCGCTAACCTCGCGCCGGGTCACGACTATGCGGCTGGAATGAGAAAGATTCTTCCGCTTTACGATAACAAACTGACGCGCGAGTGGCTCCAAACTTTCCTCCTCGATTTGGGTGTGGAAAGAAGCGCTGGTGAATTGACGATCAAGGTGGAAAGCGTTCGCCCGAATCTGAGATGGAAACGGGTCGAGGCAAATTTTTGTTTTGCAAAACGAACCCGGATCAATCTGCCCGAGGAAGTTTTTAAATTTCGACGGGGCGAAAAAATTCGTTTGTTTTTTTCCTATCGCTACACGCCTCCCCTTTTGGTGCCGCTATTGCGTGGCGAGGGATTTGATATTTTGGACCAGTGGATCACAACTTCGGGAGAGGAGGGGGTTTTTCTCTGTCGGAAATCGAGTTAGAAAACTTTCAAGGTGTCCAAAACGGCCTTCGTCCTCGGAACTTCATGCGTCCTGAACAAATCTGTCTTTCCCAGAGCGGCCAACATGGCGAAAAAAGGTTCGGCACATCGGACTTCCTCCCCGAAGAATTCAAACGCGTGGGGCAGGGCATGGCAAACCGGAAAACCGAGTGTTCGCAATCGAAAAGAATTCAAAAAAATGTTCATCTGATGCCGCACGCGCACCTCACTATCCTGAAGGTTTCGATAATAAAATCCCAGCCCTGGATCGATCAGGATTTTCTGCACACCGCATCGTTCGGCGATTTCGATCTGGCGGGAGAAATAATCAGACATGAGCAAAATCGGATCGGTCCCGAAATCGAAATTTGCGACCTCGCGGACGTTTGACCCTTGGACGAAACAAATAATAACTGCCGCTTCGTGGTCCGCCGCCATTCGAAACATTTCGTCGCTGCATTCCGCGCCCGTTAAATTCAAAAGGTTTGCGCCCGCCTCCAAACAGGCACGCGTGACCAGGGATTGATAGGTCTCGATCGACACCAAAATGTTCTGTGCCCGCAAACCTTTGATGACAGGCAGCAGCTTGCTGTTTTGCCCGGCGGCATCGACTCGTTTGGCTTGGGCAAGGGAAGATTCCGCACCAACGTCAATGATTGCGGCACCTTGGCTGGTCAGGATTTTCCCACGGGCGACAGCTTGCTCTGCGGAAAGACAGACGCTTTCCCGGTACCAAGAATCGGGCGAAAGATTGACCACACCCATGATGGCGGGCTCGGAGTTGAACGGGAACCTGCGCGAGCCAATAGAGAACTCCTTCACTCTGACTGAAATTGCGCCGCGATTCTGGTCCCAGAGGTCCGAGAGATTTTCCAAGCTGAGCATGACTGCGAAATGGTAGATCGGAAATCAAGAACCGCAACGAGAAGTGGTGCGCCCGCCGCGACTCGAACGCGGGACCCTCTGCTTAGAAGGCAGATGCTCTATCCAACTGAGCTACGGGCGCAAATTCAAACATAGACTCCACGACGGAAGCCGAAATCTGATTCGACTTTTGAATCACATCATTGCTCACGTTCATCGGAAGCATATTTTGCTGGATTTCTCCGGCACGGCAAGTGATTTGATCAAGGCTTCCGTGGGCCTAGGGGGGTGAACACCCCTAGACTTGCCAATCGACGTTTGGTTTCTTTGATTTGATGAAATTGGATCGAGTCACGAATTGGAATCTCCCCGGGATTTCGCCCGTGCCTGCCTCGCCGGGTTCTCGCGGCCGAATCCTGGTAGTGGATGATGACATTTCCATTCGTCACGCCAGCGCCATGATGCTGGCTCGCTTTGGTTTCGAGGTTGATGTCGCGGAAGACGGAGATGATGCCTGGGAAATCCTGCAACAAGGGGGTTACGACCTGCTGATCACCGATAACAATATGCCGAGAATGTCGGGTCTGGACTTGCTGAAAAAGCTTCACGCAGCGCGCATGGACCTCCCTTTTATTATGGCCACGGGAGCCGTGCCGCTGGAGGAATTTATTCGTTACCCTTGGATCGTGCCGGCCGCAACATTGCTCAAGCCGTATTCAATTTCTGAACTTTTTGAAACGGTGGAGAAAATTTTGCAGGACGGTGCCGCCCTGTAAATTCCACCGGCTGATCCTGAGCCGGCCCTTGCTCCAGCTCGTCCGCGAAAAAATACGGGGCTGGGGTTAATGCAGATCCTGTTGTTTCGTTTTTTTTTGCGCTCGAACAACGCCACGAATTCAGGCTTCGTTTCCAGTTTTTTACTTGGTTGAAATTGGTGCGTTCTGCGGAATAGTTTGACTGGGAAGCAGCCAAGGATTATCGGTCTTTCACTTGGTTTGCGGAAACGAAAGGGAAATTATGGCAAATACAAAAATTCAGGCGTCCACTCAAAAACTCGTCGATGACATGCGAAACGTCGTGACCGACTCTGAACTCCTCCTGAAAGAAGTTGGGGGAGAGTTGACTGAGAAAGCAAAACAAGCCCGGGCACGGCTTGCTCTGACTTTGGAGTCAGCGAAAGAGTCCTGCATTAATCTTCAGGAGAGGGCAAAGGTCACCGCAAAGGCAGCAGACGAAATGGTCCACGAGCATCCGTATAAATCCATGGGAATTGCTTTTGGGGTGGGAATCGTTCTCGGGGTTTTAATTGCACGGAAATAAAATGAGTGACGCGGAGCCGCCATCGCCGGGAGTGTTTGAATCCTTGGGAAAAATTTTTGGCACGACTGTTTCGACGGTGCGCAACCGGGCTGAATTATTCGTCGTGGAGTTTCACGAGGAGAAATACCGCTTCGTTGACCTGTTTCTTCTCACCGGTTTGGTAATTTTTCTGGGTGCCATTGCCTTCGCTCTGTTGGTCACCGTCCTGATTTTCTTGATACCGCGAGAGCACCGGTTGCTCGTGGCCGGAATTTTAGGTTTTTTGGCCCTGGCGGGTTCCGTCGGAGCGGCGCATAAGTTGAAAGAGCGCCTGAAGAAGCGTGCGTTTGCGGAAACAGTTAACCAGATAAAAAAGGATTTAGAATGTTTAACACCGCCTCAATAAATAGCCTCCAAGCCGAAAAAGACCGACTCATCGCCGAAAGCGAATTGAACCGCCGAACGTTGCAGCTTGAGATCTCCATCGTTGAAGCTTCGGTTCTGCGGCTTCGGGAAAAAGTTCAAATCGGGCGCAGCGTTTATCCATTAATCTTGGCTGCCGGATCATTGCTCGGTGTCATTTTTCTGAAAAAGAAAAAGACTTCCTCCAGTTCTTCTCTAATCGGGAAAGTGATTGGCGGGTGGAAACTGTTTCAACATCTCAAGCCGATGCTGTCTGTTTTCCGCGGCGGCGCCCGACAACCGGAAGGTGCTGTCGATTAATAGAATTTTGGGCAGGCTCTCAGGAATTTCCTTTACCCCCTAAGTCCCGTTTTTGGAGAATTCTGTCTTGAGATGGGGCAGTTTTTCACATCCTCGCTACGCTTCCATATTCCTCTTGTTTTGTGCTGGCATTGGCGATACGCCGGTCGCGATTTTTTTTCCTGAAAGTTTTAACTCGTTGGCACAAACAATGATTCGTTTTCGGTGCGACCAAAAAGGGAGAGAGGATAACGCAGCATGTGACGAAGAAACTTTCCTGTATCGGGAGCCAACCTCATCATGTCAAAAAACTTACGATATATTCTCGGCATTTCTGGCACCTTGATCGCCGTTGCCGTCATTCTTCTTTACAAGCTAACTATCCCTTCGCAGGAAATCGACCGGGCCCGCCTGCACGACTTAATGCAGAGCAAAGCAATTGTTGACGCCAAAATGTTTCCGACGCCTTATCCTGGGATCTACCTGGTGCAGGGCTCCGCCAAATCCGGGAAAGAATTTTCTAAATTCAAGATCACCACTCGCCTGGATGAATCCGAAACCAAGGCACTTTTGGAACTGGCCTCAGTCAAGGTGGAGATTCCCGGAAAAGGGGCGACGGCATTGCTGGTGAACATCGTCCCGCCCGTGATCATTGGCGGTTTGGTGATTTTTCTGCTGGTTTACCAAACGAGCATCGGCAAAAGCAAAAAGGGTCACAAAATCAAACACCGCCCCTCCACTCGGTTTTGCGACGTCGCTGGCATTGAAGAAGCCAAAAGCGAAGTGAAGGAGATCGTCGATTTCCTGAAGAACCCCAAGAAGTACAAACGCCTCGGTGGCACTTTGCCAAAGGGCGTGTTGCTGATCGGCCCCCCAGGAACGGGAAAAACGATGCTGGCGAAGGCGATCGCTGGCGAGGCGGAAGCCAATTTCTTCAGCGCGCACGGTAGTGATTTCAACGAAATATTTGTCGGCGTGGGCGCCAAACGTATTCGCGAACTTTTCAAACAAGCAGCCAAACACAAGCCTTCCATCATCTTTATCGACGAGATCGATTGCCTCGCCAAAAAGCGCAAGATGGATGGGCACGGCGAATTGCAGCAAACCAACAACGCGTTGCTGGCGGCGATGGATGGATTCGAACCCAGCGAAGGAATCGTCGTCCTTGGCGCCACCAATCGTCCCGAAGATTTGGACGAGGCGCTTTTGCGACCCGGTCGTTTTGATCGCAAGGTGCAGGTGCCGCTGCCCGATCGGAAAGGCCGGCGCGCCATCCTCGCCAGTCACACTTTGACGAAACCAATCCAGGATAAGGA
>JBDSIW010000315.1:0-5028 GCA_039917795.1 Verrucomicrobiota bacterium
TCTCCTCCGAGGGTGTAAGAATGACTTTGTAATACGGTGCGGAGTTCGTAGGCCCGCCCGTGTCCACCTGGAAAAGTGCGTTGACCGAAAAACTCGCGCGGTTCAACACCGTGACGCCGTCGGTGTCCACGGCAGGACGCGGCCACGTGTTCGTCTCGCTAAAAGAATCTTCCGCCTCGACATAAAACTCCACAATCGTCCCGTCGAAATGCGCAGGAATGACCGCGCCGTAAATGCCGTCGCCGCTCAAGCCGTCGCTGTGCGCGCCATCGTCGAACATGGCCGCGCTCGTAAACCCGGGCGGCGCTCCATTGTTCACTCGCCAAAACAAACGCCCGGTTGGGTTGGGCAGTTCGTCGATGATCCGAGCCGTGACCGCGATGTTGTCCGTCGGGAGCGGGACGATCGGAGAGTGCGCCACATTGAGCACGAGCGGCGCGATATTGGCGGAGGCCACTGAGTTGGCGCGACCCGGCGTGCCGTTGAACGTGATGCTCGATGCCCAATTTTGCCCGGAATCATTCGGCAGAGTGGAATTCTTCAGCTCGAGCGATTTGCCCAATCCGTCGGCTGTGCTCAACCAGGTCCACCCTTGATAACCTCGATCAACAGTGCCCCTCTGCCGGACGGCCCAATCGCCTTCATCTGCATACGTCAGAGAATCAACGGTGTTTCCTGCTGCGTTCTCGAGTTTCAGAGTGTCGCGTGTGTTGCTCAAAGAGTTTTCGTAATTCGTATAGGTGAATCCCACGACGTTGGTCATGCGAACCACCACGAAGTCGCCGACAAAATTCGCCACCGCCGGATATTTATTCGTGAAAGACTGCGCGTTCCCGGCAATAACGAGATAATTCGAAGCCGTGAGCACGGTGTTGCTTGGAATGGAGAATTTGATTCCTTTGGTAAATCTCCAGCCGGACAGGTCCACGTTCGTCGCGCCCGCGTTGTAGAGTTCGACATATTCTTCCCGCGGATCGTGCGACGCCGGATGGAACATGATCTCGTTGATGACAACATTTTGCGCGCGCGCGATGGTGACGAAAGAAAGTAGAATAACGAATGCCGCAAACAAAAGTGGCAGGCGATTCGAAGGGCGAGCGCATTTTTCTCCCGTCGAAACGGGAAAAATTCCAAGCGAGTCGAACAATTTCTTCATGGCGCAATGGGAACAACTAAACGATAAAACCGCATGACATCGCTCGTTCCGTTGGTGACTACGACACTGCGATTGGTGGGTGCCGCTGCGATGTTCTGCAGATTCTGCCACGTCCCCGTCGCAAGATCTGTCTTGTACTCGACTGAATAGGTTTTGTTCGACACGGCATCAATTTGCAGTTCGATCGCCGTTGATCCCAGAATGGAGACGTTCAAGGCCAGGCGGCTGGACGCGTTGGTCGGATTGGTGCCCGCTTGAAATTCCTGAAGGTTGGTCATCCCGTCGTTGTCGCCGTCCAACGCAGCGTCGGCAGAATTATTTGGGTCGAAATTATAAGCGATTTCCCAGTCGTCGGGAATGCCGTCGCCATCGGAATCAATCGCGCCGACGATCCAGGTCTTAGATCGACTCACGACAGATTCAAATCCAAAAAGCGAATCGTCTTGATACAAGGTCGAGTCGCGCTTGCCCGTCACTTCCACGTAATGCGCGCCCGCCGCGAGATTGGTGATGGTGATTGGTGTGGCAATCGTTTTCTCCGCGCTCCAAGCGCCGCCGTCCAGTCGCCATTTGTAATGCGTGTAGCCTGAACCGAGCGGCCAGCCCGCGGCCGGAATTCCGTTTCCGCTGCGATTGATGCCGACTGAGAGCGTGGCGTTCGTCTGGTTGGTCACACTGCCCGGTTCTCCTGAAATGGAAGCGCCCGCGGAAACGATTCCACCTTTGTCGCGCCCGCTTGGACCCGTGCCGATGGCTGGCGAATTGGTCTGAAGGCCCAACCACGTGCGCATGATTTGGGCTTGGGCCCAATTTGTGAAAACCGTTTCCGAAAGGAGCGGCGTGTGGTTGAAAAGCGGATCGGCTGTCGAATTATTTCCGCCCGGTCCAGTCCACGGCAACTGCATCTGGTTGTTTGTAAACGTCACAATTGAGTTGGTGTAGAACCGCAGCAATTTCTCGACGTCGAAAATGATGTTTCCTTCCAGATACATTCCGGCCCCTTCAGGAAAACCATCGTCGGACATCGCCACGACCGCGCCATCGGTGTCGGTGCCGCCTTGATGCGTTTGATGGGCAATGGTGTTGTTGATGAGCGTGTAGAAATTTCCGCCCTTGGCCATGACCGCTTGGTCGCAATCGAAGAAAATGTTTCTCATCGCCGTTATTTCCGAAATGTTTCCCGAATCGTCACTGCCGCTTATGCCACTTGCCGTGTCAGCCGAACCATTTTTGTGGCAATGCAGAAAGATATTTCCTTCGACCCACGCATCCGTGCCGTCCAAATCAAGAATGTCATCACTCCCGCCGATAAAAACATTATTGAGGAAGTGAATGATCGCCTGATTTGGCCGGTTGCCGCCGGTGAAATCCACCACGTCGTTGTAGCCGATCGGCAGGCCGAAAAAGTTTCGCGAAATAATTCCGTGCCCGCCGCTCTTGATACCGCCCGTGCCATGGATCAATTCGAACTGCGCGACGCCTGACGGAAATTCGCAGTCCTGCACAATGAACGACGCGCCATCAAGATGGATGTAAGACGCCGCATTATTTCCAAAAGTCAGGTGATCGAAGAATACGGTACCCGCACTGACCTGGATGCATGGGTTCTGCGCATTGAATTCAAATCGCGCATAGGCAATACGCGTTTCCGGCGAACCGACGCTTCCGTTCACGGTGATTCCGCCCCACGTCCCGGTTGTGCCGGAACGCGTGAACAAAATCGGCGCGTTGCTTGTGCCGCCCGCGACGACGCGCCCGCCATTTGCCACCACGAGCCTGAAGCCGGGGTTGAATCGCAGTTGCATCCCGGCTTCCATCGTCAGGGTGAAGCCGCTAACCACGGTGACGCTGCTTGTCACGACATAGATTGATGACGCGGACCAGAAAGTATTGCTGGCAATGTTGCCACCCACATAAACAAATGGAATTTGCCTGGTAGCGCTGGCGAGGTTCGAAACATCGGAGTCGCCCGACGTATTGCTGGCGTGAACGCGGTAGTAGTTTTTCGCGCCCAAAACTGCCGTGGCGTCGAAGTAATTTGTGACGTTCTCGCCCGCGCTGCCTATGACATTCCAAGTGGCGCCGTTGGTCGATCGCTCAATGACAAACGCAGTTTCATTGTCTGCATCGTCCTGCCAGATGAGTTGGACCGGATTCGTGCCGCTCTGAACCGCCGAGAGCGCCAGCGGCGTTGCCGGAATCCCGCCGACTGGAAACATCACGCCCAAATTTGCGCCACCAATTCCCGCACCGACGGTGGGCGAATTACTCGCGACGCGGTAGTCGTGAATCGCCGCATTGAGAAACAATGGATCGCTATTGAAATTGCCCGCGCCCGGCCAATTCGTGTTTTGGAAGTCGGAATAACTCGCGACGAGCGTGGATCCATTCAACAACGAGACGCTGGCGTTGGTCGTGAACCACAAAATGTTGTTGAACGAATTCGTGATGCTCCCGCCGCCATTGGTCGCAGCCGCATTTGCCTTGTTGTATTCGTGAAAACCGTAATTCGCGTTCGCCACAGTGCAGTTGAAAACTCCCGCCACAGAATTATCCTTCACCGCGATTCCCGCATCCACATTGTAGATGAGCGTGTTCGTCACCGTTACATAGACCTGTTGGCCCAGTGACACGCCTTTGTCGATGAAGTCATGCAAAAGGCAGCTCTCGATCAGCGCGTGCGTTCCTTCGCTGGCGTTGCCACTAAGCTCGCCCATGTCCAGCGCGTCCGTGTTGAAGATCAATCCGCGGCGCACCGTGCAGCGTTTGATGTAGGAACCTTCCTGGCCCCAGTCGAAATCAATGCCGTCCCCGCTGTAGCCCTGATATTCCATCAAGCAGTCCTCGAGATGATTCGTGGCGATCTGGCTCAACACTTCCTGATAACGTGCGACGTGGCAGCGACGCATGTTCAGCGTGACCGGATTAGGCTGCCCCAATGTGTGAATGATCGCCGGACTCGTAGTCCAATAGTCGTGAAAATAACTGTCCTCCAACGTGCCCACCGCTCCATCGAACACTTCGATGTGGCCCGCAATTGTTTCAACGTGCTGCAAAAGCATTGCGCCGTTCGTGCCGGACATCGCGAGTTCGCCCCAATTCGTGGTCGAACCGTCCGCAGGCAAAAAATAAATCGGGCTCGCCAGCGTGCCCAACGCATTCAGCGTCGCATTGGTGGCGAGGATGCTCGCTCCGGGGGCCATCAGACAGACCGTGCCAGGTTGAATGGAAACCGTTCCGCCCGCAGGAACCACTGCGGTGTTCGTGACGTGGACAATTCCCGGCCCAACGATCGTGTTGCTTCCGAGGATTCCGCCAATCGAATTAGACACGACTTCCGAAACCACCATGCGATTCGTGTTTGCCAGCAGATGGCCCGCATCGTCGAGCGCCGCAATGAAAAGATTGTTCACGCCCGCCAAAAGCGAATTGGTTTTGGCCCAAGTGCGAGCGACGGAATCAAATGAGGCGTCATCACCATTGATCGTTACGCGAGTGGAACCAGCCACCGTGTTTGAGCCAGTAAGGACAACTGAGCTGGACTCCACGATTGAGAAAAAAGTTCCATTAACACTCCCGCCCGTGTTTCCACCGCTGACGGCCAAGTCGGCAATCAAATGCGAATCTGTGCTGCCGCTCGACTGGTTCACACATTGCAAGGCCAGCACGTGCGTGCCCGTCGCAAGGCGATTGCTCACCGCGCCTAAATCGAAAACGGTGGCAGGATTGAGCGGCGCGTTGCAACAGGACGCTTCGCGGCTGGTTGCGGCAGTGGCGTTGAACAGAATTGGCGCGCCGATTCCATTGGTTGTGTTCGCCCGTTTGATCTCCACGCCGTCAAGCCATGCAACGAATGCGTCGTCATAATCTAC
>JBDSIW010000316.1:0-6645 GCA_039917795.1 Verrucomicrobiota bacterium
TTGACCGCCGGAGCAATGCCGGCATCAAGAGTTCGTTTCACATTTTGCGCGAAAGATTCAAAGTCAATTCGCCCGTCGTTTTCAAAGGGAAGAAGCACCGCGGAGATGGCTTCAATTTTTCGGCCCGGCTGGATTCGTTCGTGAGGCGGGAGAGATCTCATTTCAAAAACGTATCTGATCCATCAGCGCGAATAAATGGCTGACAAGTAGGTCCGGAAAACAACCAAGGAGCACGACGATGGCGGCGAGAATAACAATCGCCGCCCGAACGGGCGTCGCGATGCGAAGCGCCGGAAGTCCGCCGATGGGATTTGCGACGTAAATTTGCTTCAGCACTTGAAGATAATAGTAGAGAGAAATCGCGCTGGTGCCGATTGCCAAAACCACCAGCCAAAGCAGGCCAAGCCGGGGCGCGCCAAACCGTAATGCGTCCACAAACACGTAAAACTTTCCAAAAAACCCGGCCAGGGGTGGAATGCCCGCGAGCGACAACATGAAAACCATCATGCACGCGGAAACCAACGGAGCGCGCTGGCTCAAGCCGGCAAAGCTCGAGAGTTTGTCGCCCTGCCCGTTTTGCTCCACGACATCGACGACCGCAAATGCCCCGAGCACCGTCGCCGCGTAGGTGATGATGTAATAAAGCAACGAGCCGACGGCGGCGGGGTCATTGGCGATAATCGCGAGCAGCGCATACCCGCCGTGGGCGATCGCCGAATACGCGAGCAATCTCTTCACGCTGCTCTGCGAAATCGCCGCCAGATTGCCCAAAACCATGGAGAGCGCGGCCATTGCGGCGAGAACTGGAATCCAGCCCGAATGGAAATTGCGAAAGGCGCCGTTTCCGCCCGCGCCCTTGAAACCGACCATGACAATTTTTGCGAGAATGAAGAAGCTCGCGACTTTTGATCCGGCAGCAATGAGCGCGGCGGTTGGCGTGGGCGCGCCCTGGTAGGCATCCGGCGCCCACAAATGAAATGGAACCGCGGCGATTTTGAATCCGAAACCAATCAGCGTCATCACCAGCGCGACAAGGATCAAGGGATCAGTGGTCTGGCCCGCAAGTTTCGCCGCGATGGCGCCTAGATTTATTTCGCCGGTCAATCCGTAAACCAGGCTCAATCCAAAGAGCATGAATGCCGCTGACATCCCGCCGAAGAGAAAATATTTCAACGCCGCTTCCGCCGATTGCAGACTTTCCTTGTGGAACGCGACCATCACGTAGAGCGACAGGCTGACGAGTTCGAGCGCCACAAAAATCATCAGGAGATTTTCCGAGCTGACCAGAAACATCATTCCGGCAGAGGCGAAAAGCAGCAGGGCAAAATATTCGCCGACGTGCCGAGTGAACCTCGTTGGCATCGAAATGACAGCGGTGAAGATCGTCAGCCCGAGCAAAACCTGTTTCATGAATTGCGTGAGCGGATCGACCACGAGCATTCCGTCCAATATGTTTCCCTGATTTGGTGCGAGCCAAATCCAAACAATGGCGAGCATGCAGCCGAGCGAAGAAAGTGCTGCCGACATCCTGTCAGCAGTTCGTTTGACTAACAAATTGAACGTCAACACCACCAATGCTGTGACGACGACAATGGTTTCTGGAACGACCCTTTGGAGAATCTCAGCGTAATTGAAACTCACGGCTGGCCGCCTTTCCACAGCGGTTGCATGAGCGGAGAATTGAAGCTGGGAATAATCAAGTCCAACAGGAGCCGAGGATAAATTCCAATGGCCAGCGTTGTCAGGATCAGAATGGTTGCGCCCACTTTTTCCGGAATCGTGGTAGGGACGCGTTCCACCGCGTCCTCATTTTTATTTTCCGAATGGGACGAGGTGGAACTCGTCCCTACCATGTCGCCAAAGAAAGATTTCAGTAGCGCTCGCAATGTGTAGGCGACGCCGATGATGATTCCGACTCCGGTGACAATCGCCAGCGCAGGAAAGGTTTGCCACGCGCCGATGATGACTTGCAGTTCGGCAATAAATCCGCTGAATCCCGGAAGTCCCATCGATGCAACGCTGGCGATGACAAATGTCACAGCCGCAAAAGGAATTGTTTTACTGAGATTCATTCCTTCCAAAACGGAAAGTTCCCGCGTGTGTGCTCGGTCATAGACCATTCGCCCAACGACTGCAAAAAGCAGGCTC
This sequence comes from Verrucomicrobiota bacterium, assembly GCA_039917795.1. Lineage (GTDB taxonomy): Bacteria > Verrucomicrobiota > Verrucomicrobiia > Limisphaerales > CANJXF01 > CANJXF01. The sequence continues at coordinate 2,149 of JBDSIW010000316.1, forward strand.
GCGATGATTCCGTGCGAAAACATTTGTAGCACCGCGCCGCTCAAGCCGATTTGCGAGAGCGTCATCATGCCGAGCAAAACAAATCCCATGTGGCTCACGCTCGAATAGCCGATGACAAATTTGAAATCCTTTTGCACGAGCGCGACCAGGGCGCCATGGATAATTCCAATCACGGCGAGAATCGCGATCCCATTGCGCCACGCGTCGAGGCCGAGCGGAAACAGAGTCATGGCCACCCGCAACGCGCCATATGCGCCGAGTTTCATCACCACGCCAGCGAGCAACATCGATGCAGCGGTCGGGGCGGCGACATGGCCAGTCGGCGCCCAGGTATGGAACGGCCAAAGTCCAGCGAGAATGGCAAAGCCGACAAACACGAGGGGGAACACCCAGCGTTGAAAAATTTCGGGAAAAGGAAATTTCGCGAGTTCGAGCAGATCAAATGTGTTCGCTCCGGCGACAACATATGTCGCGATCAATCCGACCAAAACCATCGCGCTGCCGACGAACGAGTAGAGCGCCAGTTTCATTGCGCCGTACTCGCGATTAGTGGAACCCCAAACCGCGATGAGAAAATATTTCGGGATGATCGCGATTTCGTAAAACACAAAGAGCAGGAACAAATCGAAGCTGAGAAACACACCATAAACCCCGCCGATGAGCGCGAGGTAAAATGCGAAAAATTCTTTCGCGCGGTGCTCGATGTTCCACGAAAATAAAATTCCGCAAACCGCGGCGATGCCCGTGAGCAAGACCAACACAAGGCTGATCCCATCGGCAGCGAGATGAAAATGGATGCCCAGCGTTGGAATCCAGGTCAGCTTCGTGATGGTGAAGATTCCGGGCTCTGTCCCGCGTTGAAAAATTCCCAGCAACGCCGCAACCAAACCTGCGACGGCTGCGGACAATGCCGAAACCCGAGCCGTCTGCGGGCGTGAGGCGGGCAGCAAGGTCATCGCCGCTGCGCCAATGAACGAAATATAAATGGTCCAGGCGAGCATGGTTTACCCTCGAAAATATTCCGGGCGGGTTTGCGTCGCTGACTCTGTGAGCAATCGAGCGACCACGGAATTGGCCGCGCGGTGCGCCAGTGAAGTTTGAGGGAACATTCCTTCGGTCAGATGTCGATTCGCGCAGCAAGAGGAGAGTGTGCGCTCCCGATCCATCGGTTGGTTTGCGATCTTGACGTCTTTCAAAATGTGCAGCAATTCGTGTGAATCAATCGGCAACAGTATTCGATTCCCGACCGGCGGTCCCCAGCCAACGGCTTCCAATCGATTGCGTTCCCGCGTCAAAGCTAATTTAAAAACTTCGCGGTTGTCGGCAATTATTTTGTCTAGGGGGATTCGGAAATGAGGTGAGGCGGGAAGTCTGCTTTCCTGCGGTCATTTTCCGGCGGGGAAATTCAAGCAGCGGGCGGCGGCGGCAGTGAGCTCAAGCTATTTTTCCCGACTTCCCATTTTGGCGGCGGAAAATGATTATAGCCCAGCCATTCGCGGAAGCAGCGCAACATGCTGATCAACCCGCCCAGCTCAGAAGGCTTGACGAGAAAGGAATTTGTTCCCAGATCGAACGCGCGCTCCACATCCTCCGTTCGCATCGAGGTCGTGAGAATGATGATCGAGAGCCGATCGAGCGCCGGCTGGGAGCGCACCCAATTCAATACGTCGAAGCCGTCCTTCATTGGCATGTTGATGTCCAGCAGCACCACTGCGGGCAGTGGAAATTTCTCGCGGTCATGGTAAGGGCTTTCGCCTTTGAGATAAGCGATCGCTTCCTCACCATTGTGAACTTCCTGCAGCGGGATGTTAAAGTCTGCTTTCTTGAACGCAATCCGCATGAGCGTGCGGTCGTTCTCGCTGTCATCCACCAATAGTATGATTTGCGATTCGTTCATAAAAAAATCCGGACCAATTGCAACATGGACGATTTGAACCCTCCCTTTTTCCATCCGCCTCACTCGGCGGTTCATCGATTCGTTGAACGGCTTTCTGCTGCCCGCCGCAATTCGAACCAAAACCGGCTGCCCTGGCCGGGTGTCGATTCCACTCCCGCCGTGCCGCCCATGCGCTCGACGCCTTTCTGGACAATCGCCAGGCCAACGCCGGTGCCGGAAAATCTATTCCCGTGCAACCGCGTAAAGAGCCGGAAGATTTGCGCGTGATGATCCGGCTCAATGCCAATGCCGTTGTCCTCGACCCACACCCGGACGAAACCTGCCGGGATGGGGGAGCGAACGAGCGGTTGGGCGCTCGAATCGTTCGAGGGTTGAGACGGGGAGCCCTGCTTCTCACCCGTCGATTTCTCCACGGGTCCATTCATCTCTGCCTCCCTTATTTCAGCGTGGATACGAATATAGGGCGTGGCGTCAAGCCGCGTAAACTTCAAGGCGTTGCTCACCAGATTGAAGAGCACCTGGCCAAGCATTGGTTCGTAAGCCATGACCGATGGCCACGGGCCAACGACCTCCATGCGCATGTTCTTTTGCTCAATGTAGTCTTCCAGGCGCGCCACCGTGGACCGGACGGACGTCTCGAGATTCACTGTCTTCAATTCGATCTGTTGCTGGGCAATGCGACTGAAGGCCAGCAAATCCTGCAGCAATTCGTCCATGAATTGCGCCGACTTGTTGATCCGATGGGCGAAATCTTTTCCCGCATCGCTCAGAGCCGTGCCCGCCTCTTCGACCAGCATTACCGAAAATCCCTGCATCGAGCGCAGCGGCGCGCGCAGGTCGTGCGCAATGGAATAGACAAATGCTTCCAGTTGCTTGTTCGTCGTGGTCAATTCCGCAGTGCGCTCGACCACGGCTTGTTCGAGATGGCTGGCGCGATCGGACAATTTCGCCTGGGCGTGCCGCAGGATTTCCTCCGAAACTCTGCGTTCGGTGATGTTGGTGAAAAGGACGGCGACTTTCCGGCTGTCCTGTCCACCCATGCGAAAGGCATACAAATCGAACCAGCTGTGCAACGCTTTCGCTTCGTTGACGAAGCGAATCGGTTCACCCGTCAGGGCGACTTTGCCGTAAGTTTCAAACCAATACTCTTCATGATCGGGGATCAATTCGCGCATTCGTTTTCCCACGGTTTCGTTTAATCCGGTCAGTTTTCCGAAAGACGGATTCACTTCCAAAAAACGCCAATCGACCGGCTTTTTGCGTTCGTCAAAAATCACTTCGACGACGCAAAAGCCTTGGTCCATTGAATTGAACAAATTGCGGTAGCGCTCTTCGCTTGCGCGCAACTCTTCCTCCACCTGCTTGCGCTCCGTGATGTCCGTGTAGCTGGTAAAAATGGATTGCGTGTCTTTATCCAAAACCCATCCGCAAAGCGACCGCACCTTCCGCCCGTCCCGGGCGACCTGCACCACTTCGCCGTTGAACCGCCCGTCCCGGTGAAGCAATGCCATGATCTCTTCCTTGGGCCGGGGAAATTCCGTTTGGAGTAAGTGGTGAATGTCTTTTCCGATGACTTCCGCCGAAGTCCAACCGTAAAGTTTTTCCGCGCCTTTATTCCACTGGCGGATTCGGTTGTTCAGATCGCGCACAATGATCGCGTCATTGCTCAGGTCGATCAGCCGCGCCTTTTCGGCGAGTTCCTGTTCAACTTTCTTGCGCTGGGTGATATCACGAATGTGGCATTGGATGACCGCTGCATCGTTTTCCTGATAGAGATTGCACACGAACTCCACTTCGCCGCGCACGCCGGTTTTGGTTTCCAGCGTTATGCTGTCGTAGCGCACGAATCCCTTGCTTTTTAAATCGCGCAACAGATCCCGGCAGGCCTCCTTGTCTTTAAGCAGGCAGACTTCCCAAAGTTCCTTGCCGATAATTTGTTCGTGTTTGTAGCCCAGAAGATCCAGGACGTAAGGATTGGCTTCGGTGATCTTTCGGGTTTTCGGGTCAAGAATCAGGATGCCGGCTTGGGCGGCCTCGAAAAGTCTGCGGTAACGGATTTCCGAAACGCGCACACGCCGCTCGGCCAGCTCCCGGTCGGCGATTTCCGCGCGCAGTTGGGCATTCAACTTCTCCGCCGTCTCCGTCTTTTCGTGCTGACGCAATGAGCCAAGAATCAAGGCCTCGTTCATCGCGACCATCGGATCGGATCCGGTTGTTGGATTCTTGGGCATCAGTTTAAAAAGGTGCGATAGCACCGAGTTCCTAGCGCCCACATCTGGAGAAACGACCAACCTCCATTTCCAAACCCGGCCCCGACGCGCGCGTGTTGGAGCCTGGTGCTTGAAGTTTCTCGGGAGACTGGATGTTGGCGCTTGGTGGTTTCGTGCCGATGTTCACATGTAACCGATCAGGCGTTCTTCAAAAATCAGCATAATGGCCGATTCCCCTGGCGCAATCCTTCACTGATAAAATCCAGCAATTCGCATTATGTGTAGTGGGGGTGGAGGGAGTTTGGGCATGGCTGAGGTCAACGGAGGCGTGAAGGCTGATGAGGCGAACGCGGATGGGGCCTCCGGGCCATGCGCGGCCCCCACGCCGGT
>JBDSIW010000317.1:0-4098 GCA_039917795.1 Verrucomicrobiota bacterium
ATGCTGGCTTAAGCTGCCACAGGGTGAATCAACTTCAAGGCTTATGTACTCGCAGTTTGAATCGCGCGACCACCGCGAGGTGCTGCGCTGGAACACTCGGTTCGACCCGGCACATCACCGTTTCCCAATCTTTTCCCGCGAACAAGTAATCCAGGCGCAACCACGGACCAAAAATGCTGGCACCGCGGTTCTCGCTCCAGCCCGGAAATGTATTGCCATGGCCCCGCCCCTTTTCCCGAAACGCATCGGCGAAACTCGCGCCAAACCAATTCGCAGTTTTGCCGTTGGACGGCATGTTGAAATCACCCACCACCAGAAATGGAAGCTTTTCCTTTCGCAACACCTCAATTAACTCGCGGGACATTTTCGCTTTTTGTTCCACGAACTGCGCGTAGGAATTCCGCGGTCCCTTCGAATAGATTCCACCGCCTCGGAACCATTCGCGAACCAGACCGCGCCCGCGCAGATTGGAAAATTCGTGGCGTGGTGACGGCATGTGAACGGAATAAATCGCCACCAAAGTTCCCCGCCAATCGACTTCGAAGCGAACGGCCGCAGGCTGAATATATTGGGACTTTCGTATGGCGAACCGGCTGATCAAGGCATATTCACCCAGCACTGATCTGAATCGGTCCGGAAATTCCTTTTGCAAATCCACGCCGCCACCGCTCCAGATGTCCTGCAACGCGACGATATCCGGCTGCTCTTTTTTCATGAACGGAACCATCGTGCGGAGCCGTCGATCTCCAATGTTGTTCGTCAAAACCGTCAGGCCGGGCTCGCCGCGATCTTGGGAAACGGACCAGCAGAAATCCAGGTAGAAAAAATAAAGAGCGAAAGAAAAAATAAAAGTCACGATGACCAGCCTTGGTCGCAGCCAAAGATGAAGGGGTGCCAAAACCAGCAGCGGCACCAGCCAGAATTGTGAAGGCAGAAACAACGCCGCGCTGAAGAGCCAGTTGGTTTCGCCTCGATAGCGAATGATCGCAAGGATCAATCCACTCAAGAGGAAATAGCCAAGCGTCAAAAAAGTGAGCTTAGTGCGAAGGCGGCGGGACCATGCTGAATTCGGCCCACCAGGATTCTTTTTGACCATGGCCATTTTCATTCGCGCTGAAAATTTTTTCGCCATCGATCCGACCGTTTGCGACAGTGAGAAAATCATCTCGGGGGAGAATGTAATGTTGCCTCGGGCGACAGAAAACTTTTTTCATCAACCGAGTCAGTTTCAGGTTGAGAATTCTTGCCGGGGCGAAGAACTACTTTGATAAGCTCGTTAAGGATTTGGAGTCGTCCCATCCGGAAAAGGTTTCTGACAAACCGAAGGGCTGTTTCTTTGCAGCGGCGCTGCTGCTTATTGGGGCGCGCCTCATTGGCCTGTTTCGGTGAGAGACGCGCTTCTTGAAAACCGTTTCCAGTGATCCGTTCTCAGTCTAAAACCCGACGGCTCCTCAATCATTTCTCCAGGGTGACGTCGCCGCCGATGATCCGCTCGAGCCGGCCATGCTGAGTGCGCAACAGCAACGCGCCGTCGGAATCCAGCGACTCCGCCCTGCCATGGATCGCGCGATCGCCAATTCGGATCGTCACATTCCGACCAATCGTCGTGCAAAGCTCTTCCCATTCCGCCGCCAGAGTCTCGAATTGTCCTTCGCATATTCGCGAGTAATCGGCATCAAGTTCTTCGAGGATGGCGGTGGCGAGTTCGGCGCGATTGATCACGCGGCCGGATTCGATTTTCAGTGAAGTGGCGATCTTGCGCAGGTCGGGCGGAAATTCGCTCGCCGACAAATTGACATCCACGCCGATGCCGAGAATCAAATACTTCACGTGATCGAGCTCGGCCGAAAGTTCAGTCAAAATTCCCGAGACCTTTCTTCCACGCACCAGAATATCATTTGGCCATTTGATCTCAGGAGAGATCTGAGTTTGTTGTCGAATGGCGCGCGCCAACGCCGTGGCCGCGGCGACCGTGAGCTGCGTGGCCGATTGGGGACGAAGATCCGGGCGGAGCAAAACTGAAAACCACAGGCCCTTGTTGGCCGGAGAAATCCATTTGCGACCGAGGCGTCCCCTGCCCTTGGTCTGGGATTCGGCAAAGACGACGACGCCCTCCTTCACACCGTCGCGGGCAAGCTTTTCCACGACATCATTTGTCGAGGTGGTTTCCTGAAAGACGCGGATATCGCGGCCCACCACTTTTACGGCTGCCAATCGCGAGATTAAATCATCGGCGTGCAAGACATCCGGAACGCTTACGAGCCGATAGCCCAAGTGCGGGCTGGCCTCAATGTCGTAGCCGAGACCCCGCATGTCCTCGATGCGCGCCCAGATTGCCGCCCGACTCACGCCGAGTTTTTGCGACAACTCCGCGCCGGAAACAGATCCGTTTTTCTCGGCCCGTAGTGCAGTTAAAATTTCAGCATCGATGCTCACAAATTGTTCCGGTGGGGCGCATCACTTCGTGCGCGCCGAATGGTTTCTTGATTTGCTCGGCGCGCACGGAGTAACGCGCCTTACCTTTCAGGTTCAAAATCAAGCGCGACATCCACAGCGCGGGGTGAGTGCGTCAGCGCCCCGACTGAAATAAAATCCACGCCCGTCTCCGCGATCCCACGGACTGTCTGCAAGTTCACTCCGCCACTCGCTTCCAGCTTCGCTCTTCCGTTCACTAACTTCACCGCCGCCCGCAGTTCATCCAGACTCATGTTATCCAGCAGAATGATATCCGCCGCCGCCTCGACTGCTTGCCCGACTTGTTCCAGCGTGTCGGCTTCAACCTCAACTTTTAACTTCGGAAATCTTTCGCGCGCCCGCCGCACCGCCGCCTCGATGGCGCTCGGTTTTGCATCGCGCAACGCCACCAGATGATTGTCCTTGATCAACACCATGTCGAACAAACCGATGCGATGATTCTGTCCGCCACCGCAGGACACCGCGTATTTTTCGAGCAAACGCAATCCAGGCGTCGTCTTGCGTGTGTCCAAAATTTTTGCGCTTGTGCCTTTGATCGCCTCGACGAATTGTGCCGTCAAAGTCGCGACGCCAGAAAGTCGTTGCACAAAATTCAGTGCGACTCGTTCGGCGGTGAGAATGGCGGAGGCGGAACCTTCAATTTCCAAAAGCACCTCGCCTTTTGCAACGCGAACTCCGTCCGCAGATTTTCGTTTCATCGTCAGCTGGGATGAAGTTTCGCTGAACGCCAATTCCGCCAAACGCAAACCGGCCACCACCAACGATTCGCGCGCCACCATTTTTGAGCTCGCCGAAATCGTTTCTGGAACCGTCGCCAGACTTGTCACGTCACCCCCGCCGACATCTTCGGTCAGAGCGGATTGCACCAGTTTTCGGAGTTCGTTGTCCGGCGGCAATTGCATGGCAGCGAAAGTTAAGGCGACGCGGACAATTTGAAACAAAAAGTTTTCGAGTCTGCCGCGTCATGATTTACTGGCCAGCAAGCGCATGAACGAATCTGAGGAAGAATTGAATTACGACATCCGCTTTCCGGCGCGGCGAAAACTAATTGGGTTTCTGTTGATTTCGTTTTGCCTGTTCGCGCTCGTGTTTTCCGTGGTCCAGATCGAAAACTGGCGGGGGCGCAGCGGGTTTAAAAAAGTGAAGCGCGATCTGGCGGCTCAAGGAGAAAGGTTGGATTGGCAATCGTTCGTTCCACCGCCGGTTCCCGATGAAAGCAACTTCGCCGGCATCCCGATCTTCGCCAAAATGTTTGATTACCATCGCAAGAATGAAAACGTGTTTGACATTTATGTTTATACCGAAGGTTTTTACGGCAATCCCCCTGATCTTGGTTATTGGACTCTTGGTCGAAAAACTGATTTGCAGGAGTGGCAGGATTATTATCGCAAAAGCAAATTACTAACCCACAGGTCGTCCGCGATTTCCGACAATCCCGCCGCCGAAGTGTTAGCGGCTCTCGCCCGATCCGATGACGCGATAGGCCAACTGGAAAAAGCGAGTGAACTTCCGCTTTCCCGATTTCCAATCCACTACGATGAGGTTCGCTCAGACGAATCTTTACCGCATCTGTCGAAATTAAAAGCCGCTGCTCAAAATCTTAACCTGCGAGCGTCAGCTCAT
>JBDSIW010000318.1:0-2904 GCA_039917795.1 Verrucomicrobiota bacterium
GACAGTTATTCGGAAGTGCGACAGGGCCGGTTGAAGGAACGGGAATCGTTCACCGGTCACGGAGGAGAAATTTCCTCGAGCATTTACCACCGGTTTAATCCTGAAAGCATGATTCCCCTGAGCGGAATTTTGCGGGTCAGCGCGCATCACACCATTTACTCGGAAGATTCAAAAACCAGTAGCGCGTTTGAATTGCCGGACGATCGGACTTCGTTGAATGTTCGCGCCGGGTTGCGCTGGGGCGGGAAGGAACCGGTGATGAGTCCGGATCTTGGGATGGAACTTTCGGCCTGGTATGAAGGTCAATTTCGCACTTCCTACGGCGATTACGGTTTCGACAACGACCGGACGGTCCGCCCGTCATCGCATTTGTTTTGGGCGCGGGCACTGCTGATTTACACGCTGCCGGAACTGAAACACAATTTCAGCCTGAGCCTGACCGCCGGGACCAGCCTCGCGGCGGATCGATTCAGCTCCTACCGGTTGGGCGGCACGCTCCCGCTGATCGCCGAATTCCCGCTGTCTTTGCCCGGATATTATTTCCAGGAAATCAGCGCGCGCCGTTTCGCTTTGTTGAACGGCCAGTATTCCCTGCCGATCGACAAGGAAAAGCGCTGGACCGTCACGGCGCAAGGATCGGTCGCCGCCGTCAATTATGTTTCGGGCCTTGAACAGCCGGGCAACCTCCACTCGGGCATCGGAATGGGCGTCGGCTACAAATCACCGAAGGACTGGCAAATGATCGTGGGCTACTCCTACGGTTTTGACGCCATCCGCTCGCACGGCCGCGGCGCGCAGAGCATCGGGCTGATTTTCCAGTACGACCTCGAGGCGCGTCATCGTTCGCGCGTGCTGCTCGATATCGACAGCCCTTACAAGTCGCGCGGGCTCTTCCGCTTTTTAGGGTTTTAACTCCGCAAAGTTCGCCCCATCCTGACCTATGGAAAAATCTCCAGTCACCCGCCGCCAGTTTGCCAGCGACAATTACGCGGGAATCTGCCCTGAGGCTTTTGCATCGTTGACCGAGGCCAACCAGGGTCACGCGCAAAGTTACGGCAACGACCCTTGGACTGAAAAAGCCGCCGACCTGATTCGCGAATTGTTTGAAACGAATTGCGAGGTGTTTTTTGTTTTCAACGGGACCGCGGCTAACTCCCTTGTGCTGGCGTCTCTTTGCCAGTCCTATCACAGCATTCTTTGTCACGAAGCTGCGCACGTGGAAACAGCCGAGTGCGGCGCGCCGGAATTCTTCTCGAACGGTTCGAAGGTTCTCTTGCTCACAGGCGAAAATGGAAAGATCGATCCCCGCTCGATCGAGGGCATGGTGAAAAAGCGGAACGACATTCATTATCCCAAACCGCGGGTGCTCAGCCTCACCCAGGCGACCGAGATGGGAACGCTTTACTCGCTGGACGAACTCAAAGCCCTCGCGGAAACCGCCGCGCAATTCGATCTGCGCGTTCACATGGATGGATCACGTTTTGCCAACGCGGTCGCGGCGCTCAATGTCGCGCCCAAGGAAATCACTTGGAAGGCGGGCGTGGATGTCCTTTGCTTTGGCGGCACCAAGAACGGCATGCCCGTGGGCGAAGCGGTGGTGTTTTTCAACCGCGATATGGCCCGGGAATTCGATTACCGCTGCAAGCAGGCCGGGCAGCTTGCCTCCAAAATGCGGTTCCTTTCCGCGCCGTGGGTCGGAGTTTTGCAGGAGGGCGCCTGGCTTCGTCATGCCGGCCATGCCAATCGGATGGCCCATGAATTGGAGAAGGGACTTCGCTCGATCGGTCACATTGAGATCGTTTTCCCGCGCCAGACCAATACCGTTTTCGCGCGCACGACCGAAGGCGCCATCGCACAATTGCGCGACCGCGGCTGGCAATTTTACACGCATCTCAGTCCGGGCGATTGCCGTTTGATGTGCAGTTGGGACACGACGGAAGGCGATGTCGCGAGCTTCCTGGAAGATTTGAAAAATTTATGAGAGCGATGATGGACGAGTTGGGAAAACCCTTAAAAAAAGTGAACCCGGTCCTGAAGGAGTTCAAAGCATTCGCCATGCGCGGGAATGTGATCGATCTCGCCGTCGGCGTGATCATCGGGGGCGCTTTCGGAAAAATTGTCTCCTCTATTGTAAACGACATCGTCATGCCCGCCATCGGGCCATTGACGGGAAAAATCAATTTCAAGGACCGTTTTGTGGCGATGAATGGCCAAGTCTATCCGACGATTGAAGAAGCGAAGAAGCACACGTCCGTCATCACTTACGGTAATTTTATCCAGACTGTCATCGAGTTCATAATCGTCGCACTCGTGATTTTCCTGCTGGTCCGTTTTATCAACCGGCTGCAAGCGAAGCCGCTTCCCACCGCGCCTGTGACGCCAAGCACACGGGAATGTCCATTTTGCATTTCGACCATTTCCCTGAAAGCCACACGGTGTCCGCAATGCACCTCTCCCGTTGCGGCTTCGCCCATCCCCTGAGTTGGATTAACGCGAAGTCGCCAAAATCCGCCGTCCCTCGCACCTTCGCCGGAAAACATTTCAAGCCGCCTTTTGGTGAACGCCCGCCATCAGGCGCATTAAATTGGGCTGCGAGAATTCGTCGCGCGGGAGCTCACCCACCAAAGCGCCTTTGCGCATGACCAGAATCCGCCGCGAGAGATTCATCACCTCGGGCAATTCAGAAGAAATGACGAGCAACGCCAAACCCTGGCACGCCAGCTCGTCGAGCAATTGATGAATCTCTGCCTTCGCGCCGACATCCACCCCGCGGGTCGGTTCATCCACGATCAAGATGTCGCATTCACGGGCGAGCCATTTGGCCAGCGCGATTTTTTGCTGGTTGCCGCCGCTCAACGCGGCGACCAGCGACTCGGTGGAAGGGGCTTTGACGCGCAGGCGCTC
>JBDSIW010000319.1:0-7190 GCA_039917795.1 Verrucomicrobiota bacterium
CGGCCTTGGCGATCACGAGGAAATGAAACGGCACGAGGAACCGGCAGCTTTATTGGCTCTTGTCCCGGCATTGCGTGAGCTTAGCAAAGAAGCCCGAGGGTTGCGTGAGGTGGTGAGCGCGCGCAGACCGCAAAGCAGGGTCTAGCCGGGGCGACTCCCGGAGAGGTTCACCTTTCAGCTGGCTCGCGAGGCCGCAGGTCCCACCGACTAAAACTTTATTACGCGAGCCATTTTCCACGTCCATGAGGGAGATTCAAGTCCAGTTCCGGCCCAATCGGCACGATGCGGGTCGGATTAATCGCTTCGTGGGTCATGTAGTAATGGCGTTTGATGTGATCGAGATTCACGGTTTCAGCAACGCCAGGTTGTTGATAGAGATCGCGAAAGTAACCGGAGAGATTCTGGTAATCGACGATGCGGCGAACGTTGCATTTGAAATGCAGATAATAAACAGAGTCAAAACGAATCAGCGTGCAAAACAAACGCCAGTCGGCCTCGACAATCTGGTTGCCGAAGAGATAGCGGCGCGTGGCGAGACGAGCGTCGAGTTCATCAAGGGTTTTGAAAACCGCGCGCGCGCCGGCTTCATAGGCGCGCTGGGTGGACGCGAAACCTGCCCTGTAAACTCCGTTGTTCACCTTCTCATAAATTAATTGGGAAAGTTGGCTGTGCTCGGCCTCGATCTCACGAGGGAAAAGATTCACATCGCTGCGCCCGACGGCAATGAACGCATCGTTGAACATTCGGCAAATGTCGTCCTCAGAATTATTGACGATTCGCCGGGTTTGCGTATCCCAAAGCACCGGTACGGTGTACCGCCCCTTGAAATCTAAATCAGTGGCGAGGTAAGCTTCGCTGAGAAACGAAAAATGATTCACGGGATCTTGACTGAATCCCGGGCCAACGCGAAACGCCCAGCCCCGTTCGTCGCGCACCGGATCAACCACGGTTATGCCAATTGCGTCTTCGAGCCCTTTGAGTTTACGCACGATCACCGCGCGACTCGCCCAAGGGCACGCCAGCGAAACATAAAGATGGTAGCGTCCAGCGACCGCTGGATATGACGCCGATCCATCAGTGGAAATCCGCTCGCGAAAGGCGTCCTCCTGCCGGTCGAACTCGCCGTCTCCGCTGGCTTCATCGGGAAACTGGGATTTGATTGGCATAGGCGCGTTGTCAAGAGTTTGTTGCGAAGAATTCTATTTGCCCAGGCTACGAAAGTTTTTTACGCGCAAGAACGTGATAAAATTTGAATCATGCTGGTTATGCGCCCCGCCAGAATCGTCATCATGGGCAACACGAATCACCGAAATGATGTCGTCGCCTTCGAATAACCAATCGACGTATTGATAGCCATGAGTTCTGGTGTCGGGATTTTGATAAAGAATTCTTTCCACCTTCCACTCGCGGCAATCGGGAGAGCTGATTAGCGCCAGCGTATTGCGAGTTTTGTCCGGCGGGGTCTCTCGGAAATTTTCCGGCACAGGGTTGGCGAGGGAGTAATAGCGCTGGCTTTTCGGATCAAGGCGAATCGTGAATTTTTTTGCACCGCCGGGAAATTCAACGAAATCCTTCGTCGGATCGAACACAGCCCTTTTTCCATCGGCACTGATTCGGATAATAGCTGCGCGCTCAGGATGCCTTGGCGAAGCAACGCGCAGGATATCCGCCATCTCGCCGTTCGGGAGAACGACTGCATTTCCCTCAAGCCATCCCTCGAATTCGCCGTTGAGCCAGTTCATGTCGCGCCCGATTCGATCGCTGAAGGTCCACGAACCTTTTTTAAGCAAATCCGAATCCTCCGGCGCCGACATCATGAAGGCATGAAAGTGTTTGCCCCAACCGCCGCCGCCCATTGCATCTTCCATCGCACGCCAAATCCGGCCATCGTGAAGAATTACCGGCACAGGTGCGCAATGATAGCGTCCATCGGAAAACAAAAGCCCGGAGTTCTCGTCTTTCGGCTCCGACCAGTTTTTGCCTCCGTCGTCGGAACGCCGAATGGCGGCAAAGCCATTTTCGCGCGTGGTGCCGATAAGATAGAGTTTCTCCCGGTGAACAAACAGCGTGGACCACCACTGGCCATTGACCTCCGCAATTTGTTTCCATTTTTTCCCCTGGTCGTGTGACTGGAAAATCAGCGTCTTATCGCGCGTGCTGCCCGGCCCAAAAATATCGTGGGAGACGACGTAAGTTCCGTCGGCCCGCTCGGCGATGCTTGGCGAGCCGAGATATGCCTGATGGGCCGCGGCGAGATGATTCACAATTACGCCGGGCGGATCGCTTGCGCGCGAAGCTGGAAAAGTGAGTTGCGTGAGGAGCGCGAAACCAGGAACGAAGAAGAATAATTTTTTAGGAAAATTCCCCGCCCGAAGCCGAACGGAACATCTGTTTACGGAGACGAAGCTCGTCAGCTTTCTCAACATGCGTTCGAGCATACCCAATCGAGACGGTGTGGCAATTCCATCGACGTGCGTTTTCGCAGAATTACTGCGGCATTTTGAACCGTCCTTCACTCGATGCTGGCTTTGATATTCCTCATTGCCTAATCTTCCGCCTTTCGCCGGAGCAGAGAATAATTCCGTGCCGGCGCCGCATCTAAATCAATGCCTCCAAATCCTGAAAAAAATTCTGTGGCCGCTCCCGCAGTGAACGGAAATTCTTTGGCTGAACGATTGAGAGCTGCTGCCGAACTGCTCGAGGAAATTTCAAATAACAGGGCGCTGCTCTCGGATATTCCGGAAGAGCAACGAACGCGTCTTCTTAACGCCGCCGGTCAAGTTTCCCGGCCCGACGCGATTGATCGCCGCCGGTTGCGCAAAGCGCAGATCCGCAAACGCCAAGCCGAACGATTACATCGCGATCAAAGCGTGCTTGCGGAAACTGGCATTCGCGCGCTGCGTAGAAAACCTATTTTCACGACGCCAAACGTTTACCCACCGAACGGATTTGAACAAAAGGATATTAAGGACGACCCGGATTTTCGCGAAGTCATCGAGCCGCAGAATTGTTACATCTGCAAACGGGATTACTCGACGATTCACTCCTTCTACGACCAGCTCTGTCCGGAATGTGCGGAGCTCAATTTTCGCAAGCGCACCGAATTGGCCGACTTGCGCGGGCGCGTCGCGCTGCTCACCGGCGGCCGCGTAAAGATCGGTTACCAAGCGGGAATTAAACTGCTGCGTGCCGGGGCGACGCTGATTGTCACCACGCGATTTCCCCGCGACTCGGCCGCGCGTTACGCGCAAGAGCCGGATTTCAAGCAGTGGAAAGATCGTCTCGAGATTTTCGGCCTCGACCTCCGGCACACGCCAAGCGTGGAAGCCTTTTGCCGCTACTTGATCGCGACGCGAGATCGTTTGGATTTCATTATCAATAACGCGTGCCAGACGGTGAGGCGCCCGCCGGACTTTTACGAACACATGATGCAGAGTGAGATGGCATCACTGGAACAATTGCCGGAAGTGGCGCGCAAGCTTGTGGGTGCATATGAAGGATTGCGTGGTTATCACATGCTGCCTGAAGGCGAAGCTTCCTTGGCGCAAAGGCGCATGTCTGAAGTGGCTGGCTTAACCCAAGCGGCGGAATTGTCGCAGGTCCCGCTTTTGCCCGACGAGTTGACCGCGCAAAAGGATTTATTTCCGCAAGGCCGGCTGGATCAGGATTTACAGCAGGTCGATTTGCGCGAGCGCAATTCCTGGCGGCTGATGCTCGCGGAAGTGCCGTCCGTCGAATTACTCGAGGTGCATTTAATTAATGCCGTCGCCCCGTTTATCCTGAATGCGCGATTGAAACTCTTGATGCTCCGTACGCCGGAGCGGGACAAACATATCGTCAATGTCTCGGCCGTTGAGGGCCAGTTTTACCGGCCATCGAAAACGACGCGCCACCCGCACACCAACATGGCCAAGGCCGCGTTGAATATGATGACGCGCACTTCCGCCGCGGATTATCATGCGGACGGCATTCACATGAACAGCGTCGATACCGGTTGGGTGACAGACGAAGATCCGGTGCAAATTGCGGCGCGCAAAACGCAGGAGCACCGGTTCCATCCGCCGCTCGATATCGTCGACGGCGCGGCGCGGATCGTTGATCCGATCATCGCCGGGATCAATATCGGCGAGCATGTTTGGGGAAAATTTTTGAAAGATTATCAGCCGACCGATTGGTAATGGGTAGCCGACGACGTAAGGAGGCGGATGCTCGCGGGTTCGATCGAACGTCCGCCTCGTTACGTCGTCGGCTACAAGCATCGATGTTTAAAACGAGCTCCGGGCCGCGCTGACGCATTGACAGAACTAGAGAATTAGCCGATTTGAAACGCCCATGTCGTCATTTAAACAATTGATTGAAAAAAGCGTCGCACAACAGCGGCAGGTCGTCTTGGAACTCAACGCGCTGGTCAATGACATCGAGCGTTGCGAGAAAACGATCACCGATTTGAAAAATGAGCTGGAAGCAGTGAACTCGAAACATCAAGGTCGGCGCACCACTCGGGATGACATCGATTACCTGAGCGACCTTTTGAAGTGCGCGAACAAAAAGCTGACGTGGGAGAAACACATGTCGAGCCTGCAGAAGCGAACGCCGGTTCTCCTCGAGAAAATGTCCGCGCAGATCAATGATCCAAAAATTCCGCCGGCCGACGAGACGCGCGCGCAGATGCTTCAGGGTCTTCAAGGCGTGCAAAACGCGATGGAGCGATTGCAAAACGTGAAAGTGAATTAACGCGGGAGTTCAGTGTGGGTCAGGGAATTCTGTCGATGTAGCCGCCGCCGATAATATTCAAGCTGTCTCTCCGTGTCGGAACGGCATGAACCTCCCTAAGCCTCCTTTGAAATTCGTTGCCGCGCAAAGTTGCCTTCCTATAATGCGCCGATGCTCGACATAAAGTTGATTCGCGAACAAACCGATCTTGTCAAACAACGCTTGGCTTCGCGTAATGGCGGCGATGAAAAACTGATTGATGAATTGCTTTCCTTCGACGAACAGCGCCGCAAATCCCTGACTGAAGTTGAACGTTTGAAAGCCTTGCGGAACAAAATTTCCAAAGAAATTGGCGCGTTGATGGGGCAGAAAAAGTTTGACGAAGCCGAGACGAAGAAGCAGGAAACGCGAGAGATTGGCGACCGCATTGCAGAGGTGGACAAAGGTGTCGCGGAAATTGAAAGCAAGCTTCACCTTCGCATTATCAGCCTGCCGAATCTGCCGCATGAGAGTGTTCCGTTCGGAATATCATCCGAGGAAAATCCGCTGGTGCGCACTCACGGCGAGAAACCGAACTTCGCGTTCAAGCCGAAGTCGCACGTCGAAATTTGCGAACAGCTGAAGCTGATCGACTTTGCGCGCGCTGCGAAAATTTCCGGGAGCGGTTTTCTTCTTTATACGAATTGGGGCGCAAAACTGGAACGGGCGTTGATCCAATTCCTTCTCGATCTTCACACGACAGAACACGGCTATACCGAGGTTTCTCCTCCGTTCGTGGTCGGCCCGCAATGCCTGGAAGGGGTGGGGCAATTTCCGAAATTCAAGGATCAATATTATGGCGTGGCGGAAGGCGATTCCGCAGATCGCCTCGGCCATTTGTATCTGATTCCCACCGCGGAAACGCCGGTGGCCAATATTCATCGCGAAGAAATTCTCGCGGAGAAACAACTGCCGATTAACTACTGCGCTTACAGCCCATGCTTTCGCGGCGAAGCGGGCGCCGCGGGCGTCGGTACGCGCGGCATGATTCGCGTCCACCAATTCGACAAAGTGGAGTTGATCAAAATTGTGAAGCCCGAACAAAGCTACGACGAGCTGGAGGAAATGGTCGCAAACGCTGAGAAGGTTCTGCAACTGCTCGGTCTGCATTACAAAGTCATTTTGCTCTGCACCGGCGACATGGGATTCGCCAGCGCGAAGACTTACGACATCGAGGTTTGGGCGCCGGGGCAGGGGAGTTACCTCGAAGTCTCAAGCTGTTCGAACTGCGAAGATTTCCAATCGCGCCGCATGGGAATGCGTTTCAAAACCGAGTCTGGCGAAAATCGGTTTCCGCACATTTTAAACGGCAGTGGAACGGCGCTGGCGCGATTGTTCGTGGCGTTGATTGAAACGCATCAACAAGCCGACGGCAGCATCGCCATTCCCGCCGCGCTGCAACCGTATTTGAAAGCCGACAAAATTCATGCATGATTATCAACTCGTAGGAGCCGACCTGAGGCGGCTCAAATCTTCCCCGCAAAAAATGAAATTAGAGTCTCGTTACCTCGACTCCTACGAGTTTCTTGCATGAAAATTCTGTTGGCCTGCAGCGAGGTTCACCCTTACTCGAAATCCGGCGGACTGGCCGACATGGTTGGCGCGTTGGGGAAATTTCTCGCTCGTGACGGACATGAAGTCGGCGTGGTCACTCCCCTGTATCGCGGAATCCGCGAAAAATTTCCTGAGATTCAACCGTTCGATTGGAACCTGAATCTTCCCCTCGGGACGGATTTCGTCCAGGCCTCGGTCTGGACTCACGAGCCTGAGAAAAACCTGACGATTTATTTTATCGATCAGCCTGGTTTTTTTCAGCGAGCCGCGCTTTACGAGGACAAAGGAATTTCGTATCCGGACAATGCGGAGCGGTTTATTTTCCTCTCAAAATGTGTGGTGAACCTGGCGCGTTATTTGCCTTGGCAGCCGGAGATCGTTCACGTGCACGACTGGCAAACTGCAATCGTTCCGCTTCTGATTCTGGATCAGCGCCTGCACGGAGGGTGGGGCAGGGCACCGAAGAGTTGCCTGACTATTCACAATCTGGCTTTCCAAGGTGTCTTTCCGAAGGCGCGGTTTGCCCTGGCGAATTTGCCCGCGAGTTATCTGCACCCGGAAGGCGCGGAGTTTTACGGCTACATGAATTGTTTGAAGGCGGGAATCTGTTACGCCGATCTGCTCACAACAGTCAGCCCGCGATATGCGCGCGAAATCACCACTGAGCAATTCGGCTGCGCGCTGGATGGCGTCCTGCGCCGGCGCAAGGATTCGCTGGTCGGCATCCTCAATGGTGTGGATTACGACGAATGGAAAACAGAGGGGAATCCTTACCTGCGATTTTCCTATTCCATTGAGGACATGAGCGGCAAGGACGCAAAAAAACTGCGGCTGCAAAAAGAAATGGGGCTGCCGATCAATGCGTCTGTCCCGCTGTTCGGGAC
>JBDSIW010000320.1:0-3038 GCA_039917795.1 Verrucomicrobiota bacterium
CAAACAACCTGGCGAGCATCGGCGCTTTCCGGCTGGAACAATTCACGGATCCGAATCTTCCCTGTGACGGGCCGGGGCGTTCATTGAAGGGAATGTCGGCGTTGTCCGAGTTCAACGTCGAGGCGGCAGATGCGACGAATCCCACCAACAAAGTGACCGTGAAATTTGCCAAGGCCACCGCGGATTTTTCAAATCCGGAGAAAGTTTTGGAATCCGAGTTCGATGATCGTTCCGGCAAAAAACGAATCTACGGCCCCATACAGTTCGCAATTGACGGCAACGGCGAAACCGGCTGGGGAATTGATGCGGGCCCGGGCAGGCACAATCAAGCGCGCAAGGCAGTATTTCTGCCGGACAAACCCGTCGCTTTCTCGAATGGAACGGTGCTGGTGTTCAAACTGCAACAAAACCTCGGCGGCTGGAATTCGGACGAGAACCAGAACCATAACCTGGGCCGCTTTCGCCTCAGCGTTTGCAGCGACACGAACGTGGTGGCGGATCCTGTTCCAGAGAACATCCGCGATATTTTCGCAGTGCCGGTTGAGAAGCGTTCCCCCGCGCAAGTGGCCGTCGTGTTCAGCTTTTGGCGGACGACGGTCGCTGATTGGAAAGAAGCCAATGAAAAAATTGCGTCGCTCTGGAACCAATGGCCGGAAGGCGCGGCGACGCTGGCGCTCGTCGCGCGGAGCAACCGCGGTGCGGGCGATGAGAGACGCGCCACGCGAATGTTAAAACGGGGTGATTGGCTGAATCCGGCAAACGAAGTCAAGGCGGGAGTTCCTGCGTTTCTTCCGGCGCTTCCGGCCAATTCCGATGAGAGCCGTCTCACTTTTGCGAAATGGCTGGTCGATAAAAAATCTCCGACGGCCGCTCGCGCCGCCGTCAATCGCGTGTGGCAAAGTTATTTTGGCCTCGGGCTGGTGGACACGCCGGAAGATTTTGGCCTGCGGGTGGAAGCGCCTTCGCATCCGGACTTGCTCGATTGGCTCGCTTGCGAATTCATGGAGCCAGATGGAGTGCAGGCTTCCAGCCGCGATTCGAAAACGACTTTGGGCAGGATACCCACCGAACCTGCAGGCGGGAAGGCTGCGCAGCCCTGGTCGTTCAAACATATTCACCGGCTGATTGTGAATTCAGCGGCTTATCAGCAAGGTTCGAGGGTGACGCCGGGGCTTTATGAAAAAGATCCGTATAATCGACTGCTCGCGCGCGGGGCGCGTTTTCGGGTGGAGGGCGAAATCGTGCGCGACATCGCCCTGGCTTCGAGCGGATTGCTAAACGACAAGGTGGGCGGCCCGAGCCTCTTTTCTCCCGCACCCGATTTTCTTTTCAAGCCACCTGCGAGCTATGGTCCCTTTACCTGGACGGAAGCAACCGGGCCGGACCGATACCGGCGCGCCCTCTACACCTTTCGACGCCGCTCCACGCCTTACCCGATGCTGCAGGTTTTCGACACGCCCAATGGTGATTCCTCCTGTGTGCGGCGCATGCGCTCGAACACGCCGCTACAGGCGCTCACGACTTTGAACGAAGTTGTTTTCAACGAATGCGCGCAATCTCTTGCTGCGAAAATCCTGGCGGACGGCGGAAAGACCGATGCTGAAAGAATCAATTACGCCTTTCGCCGCACCCTTTCGCGCCAACCGTCCTCGGATGAAATCGCCGAGCTGACGCGCCTGATGGACAAACAGAAGAAACGGATCGCAGATGGCTGGATCAATCCGCTGGAGGTCGCGACCGGAAAAAATGAGAAGCCGACTTTGCCGGCCGATGCGACGCCCACGCAACTGGCCGCTTACACTGCCGTCTCCCGCGTGCTGCTGAATCTGGACGAAACGATTACGAAGGAATAGCCATGACCAAACCGGAACATTTCGCCAACGAAGCGCGCACGGAGATCACGCGTCGCTGGTTTTTCAAACAATGCGGCGTCGGCATTGGCGCCATTGCCTTGAATTCTTTGCTCGCAGAAAGTCTGTTCGGAAAATCCGTCACGCCCTCGCAAACGAATCCGTTGATGCCGAAGACGTCGCACTTTGCGCCCAAGGCCAAGCGCGTCATTTACTTATTCATGGCGGGAGCACCGAGTCACCTCGATTTATTTGATTACAAACCGGAGCTGGCCAAGTGGAATGGAAAACTTCCGCCCGATGATTTGTTGAAAGGGTATCGCGCCGCTTTCATCAATCCTTCATCAAAATTGCTCGGGCCAAAATTCAAGTTTTCCAAATATGGAAAATCCGGAGCGGAGCTTTCCGAACTGTTGCCCAGGCTCGGTGAAGTGGCGGATGACATCGCGATTGTAAAGTCGATGCACACGGATGCCTTCAATCATGCGCCGGCGCAGATTTTCATGAACACCGGCTCGCAGCAATTTGGCCGGCCGAGCTTCGGGGCGTGGACCACTTATGGCCTGGGCAGCGAATCGCAGAACCTTCCCTCCTACGTCGTGTTTAGTTCCGGCAGCAAAGGCACCAGCGGGGGTTCGTCAAACTGGGGTTGTGGATTCCTGCCGTCACTCCACCAAGGCGTGCTGTTTCGCAATCAAGGCGAGCCCATTCTTTACCTTTCCAGTCCCAAAGGAGTCGATGCGGAGATGCAGCGCGATTCCCTTGATTCCATCAAGAGCCTGAACCAAAAGCATTTTGATGCCGTGGGCGATCCGGAAATCGCCACGCGGATCAATTCGTTTGAGATGGCGTATCGCATGCAAACGAGCGCGCCGGAGTTGATGGACATTTCCAAGGAATCCAAGGCGACGCTGGAAATGTACGGCGCAGAACCGGGCAAATCTTCGTTCGCGAACAATTGCCTGCTGGCTCGCCGACTCGTCGAACGCGGTGTCCGTTTCGTGCAGTTGTTCCACGAAGCCTGGGACCAGCACGGGAACCTCACCAAGGATCTGGCCAAGAACTGTCGCGACACCGATCAAGCCTGCGCCGCGCTGGTCAAGGATCTGAAGCAGCGCGGCATGTTGGAAGACACGCTGGTGATCTGGGGCGGAGAATTTGGTCGTACGCCGATGAACGAGGCGCGCA
>JBDSIW010000321.1:0-5418 GCA_039917795.1 Verrucomicrobiota bacterium
ACAACGCCGGCACGCCCGCGACTGATTTGTCATTCACCGTGGACAAACCCGATTTGCTCAAGGCGAAAAAAGTGATCGAAGATCTGAAAGGCGAAATCGGCTACAAAGAAGTTTTGGCCGACGAAAAAATTGGAAAACTTTCAGTGGTCGGCGTGGGAATGCGAAGTCATCCGGGCGTTGCGGCGAAAATGTTTGAAACACTTTCCAAAGAAGGCGTGAACATCGGCATGATTTCCACGAGCGAAATAAAAATCTCCGTCATCATCGAGCTGGAAAAAGGCGAGCACGCGATGAAAGCGGTGCATGAAGCGTTTTTAGGCTGATTATTTTTGTTCGGTGGGCGCAAAGACCTTCACCATTTCGATAAGAAATAATCTTCGCAACGCATCGTAGCCGCGATCATTCGGATCTTCCAAATTCATGTGATACCAATAATGCGGATCCTCTCTGCGGTAATTCTTTCTCCAGAATTGGGTGGAATGAATTCCATGCCCAAGAAACTCATCGTGGATGTTCACGAGGTGAACAAAGGGACGTTTTTCAGCGGCCCGTTCAATAATTTTATTGTAAGCGGCTAGAATCTGCGGGCCTTCGTTCCAAGTCGGCAAACTGGCTTTATCGGCATCACCGAGCCCATCGGTTGGATCGTAAATGTTCGCGAGGAACACGTGGCATCCTCCAGGAAACGTTTCTTTATAGGTCGTGAGCATCTCATCAAGGCGTATTTCAAAATTGTCGATCCACGGCTTCGCCTGTGCAAACGTTGCGCCATACATCGCTCCCTCGTGCGGAGGCGTTTTTCCATAATTATGAATGATGTCATTCCCGCCCGTAGTGAGAACAATAATCCCGAGGACGTCGTCAGCTTGTTTCTTAACCTTCGCAGACTGCATTTTCACATGCTGGAGCGATGTGCTCCCCGACAAGGCCAAATTCGTTGCTTTTAAATTGGGAAACACGGAGGAAAGACACTTGCCTTTCATTTCAGGAAATTCGTTATCAGGATTTCTCACGAGCCGATCAAAATAGGAACGGTTTTTTGAGGCGCCAAATCCAGCGGTCACACTGTCGCCGAAGCCAATTAAAAGGACTGACTTTTCCGACCAACTTTTCTCAAAAACACGCGCAGGAACCATAGGCCCGGCTGGACCGTCCCCAGCGGGCCTTTGGAGCGAGAAGCGGAAGTAAGCAAGAAGACAAAGGACCAGCAAGATTCCGAGCGCAAGTATATGAAAAAGGCGCTGCTTCATCTTGAGATTCATTGCGTTCAATCTTTGGGTAATTCCAAGTGCAAACAAGCCTTTTGACCCTATCGAATTAAAGCCACCAACCTTGAAGGTGAGTTGCAAAACGTCCGTTCAAGCCGTTTCAAATTCACCCGGACAGCGGTGATAGAATTGCGGTGAAGCACCTTGAAGTTGTGGGATTCAGTTCGAGTAAAAAATGCGGCGGTGAGTTGGGAGAAGAACATTTTCAAATCGTTGATATTGCCCACATTGGTTCTTTGAGGTTTTCCAAAGCGACTTCCAAAAATGTGTCTGGCTCGTAGAGCGTTCGTAATTCCTCTTTGTTTTCCCTCTCGAAGCTGTTTAATTCCGCGCGATGCAAAAGCGCCTTGCGCAAATAAAACGGGCCACCAATGAGACTCAGATTTCTCTCAAGCTCGTGATAGATGGGGCGGGGAAATTGTCGGTCAAAACGGGCATTCCGTTTTTCGATCACATGCTCACGCTTTTCGCCAAGCATTCGACGATGGATTTGGTTCTCGTCTGCAAGGGAGATCTGGAGGTCGATGCGCATCACACCGTGGAAGACTGCGGCATCGCTCTTGGGCAGGCGTTTTTGGCTGCACTAGGTGACAAAAAAGGAATTCGCCGGTACGGAACCGGTTTTGATCCAAGCAATCCGTTCACGGGCGAAGCCTACGTGACGATGGATGAATGCCTGGCCCGGTGCGTGGTCGATTTCAGTGGGCGACCGTTCATGGTCTGGCGCGGCCTGGACACGATGTCGTTCAAGAAACTTAGCGACTCCGAGAAGCGGCAGGACATGTCGTCCTCGTTTCGATTTGGGCTCGCGCGGGAATTTTTCCAAGGTTTTGCCAACGAGGCCCGGTGCAATCTGCATTTGGAACTCCTTTACGGCGCAGAGCCACATCATGTAGTGGAAGCGTTGTTCAAAGCTTTTGCCCGCGCGGTGGATTTCGCCTGTCAACGCGATCCCCGGATTGCGGGCGTTTTGCCGAGCACAAAAGGGAAACTGTAGCCGCGCTGAATAATCTCGCAAATTACTCCGTCAAAAAACATGCCGACGCAACCGGATTATCCGACCCAAGCTGATGAGCTCCTGGTGAAGTTGGCCAAGAAGAGCGACATGCTCGCTTTTGAAGAGTTGGTGGCGCGGCATCGGGATAAAATTTACGCGCGGGCGTTTTCGATGATGCGGAACGAGGATGAAGCGCTTGATCTTTCTCAGGAAGCGTGGGTGAAGGGATGGCAACGGCTGGTGCAATTCCAGGGCGATTCCAGTTTTGCCACATGGATGACGCGGATTGTGATTAACCTTTGCCTGGATCAATTGCGGAAAAACAAGCGGCATCGAGCGGAGTCGATCGAGTTGATGAATGAAGAGTCGGGCGGAGTTGAGCGGCAAATGCCAGTGGTGCAGGTGAACCCCACTGAAGGTCTGGAGCGAACGGAATTGCGCAAGCGGATTGACCAGGCCTTGGCCCAGCTTTCGCATGAACACCGGACTGTGTTGATTTTGCACGAATTTGAAGATTTGGAGTACAAGGAAATTGCCAAGCGAGTGGAATGTTCGATCGGGACGGTGATGTCGCGGCTGTTTTATGCGCGGCGAAAAATGGCGGCGCTATTGGCCGCCTACAAAAGAGATGAGTTAACATGAACCAGGACACAGAATTGAATTTGCAGGCGTATCTCGACGAAGAGCTCTCTGAAGGTGAAGCGCGCAAAATTTCCGTGCAGTTGAAGAATGATGCGCAGGCGAATGCGTTGATTGAGGAACTGCGGTTTATAAAGGTCGGTTTGCGCGAAAACGAATTGGAATTGAAATTGCCGGAATCGCGGGAATTTTATTGGAGCAAGATTCAGCGTGAGATTAATCGAGACGTGAAAGTGGCTTCCCCACGCGCGACTCTCCGCTGGTGGAAGCCGGGCTACGTTCGGTTCGCTGGAGTATTCGCAGGAGCCTGCGCCCTCTTGATGCTTTCATTTTTCGCTTTTGATGGACAGAATGATTCCCGCGCGATGGACGAGGTTGAGGGCACTGGGGAGGATATGGGATCAATCACATATCATTCCGACAAGGAAAACATGACGGTCGTTTATTTGTTTGACCGGGACCCGGAGAGAATGATTGATTCCAAATAAAGAATTTACCCAATGATTCATCGTCGATTTTCAACAAGTCAATTGCTGAGCTGGTTTGGGTGCATCGTTCTGGTGGCATCGGTGAGCGCCTTGAAGGTTTCGGCGGCCGACCCAAAGCTCGAGGTGCAGTTGGTCTGGGGAACCAACGATGAGACGTCTCCCGATGCAAAGCACAAGCCCTTGGAAGAGGCGCTCGCCAAGAAATTAGGCATGTTCAAATGGAAAAAGTATTTCGTCGTCAATCGGCAGGAAATTCCAGTTTCAGCAACCGCACAAAAGATCAAGCTGAGCGAAAAGTGTGAAATTGAAATCAAAAACATTGAACCTTCGCGTTACGAGATCAACGTATTTGGCAAAGGAAAGCATGTACTGAAGAAGACGGGGAAAATCACAAACGACCCGCCGTTCGTCATTGCAGGCGATGATAAAAACGATTGCGCCTGGTTTATTTTGATCCGCGAACATTAAGGTTCGCTTTCATGCTAGACAAAAACGCCCCGCAGCATGCGGGGCGTTTTTTTGTGTGTATGAGCTAGGAGCCGCCACTAGCCAGTTCTTCGTTTGACGCTACGTTTATGATTTTGAATTGCTCAGCATGAAACGCCGGATCGGGCCGGAATAACAGTTTTCCGAAGTAGCGTTTCTCCATTTCGGTGATGATGTGTTCATCTTCGTTTCGCAGGCGCTCCAGAACGGTCGGATGAACCACCACCCGAAGCTGGAAATCCGATTCGTCGCGCTGGCGTTTCTTCAGGATTTCGCCGAGCTTGCGTTGAATTTCGACACTCATGGTCACGGCGCTCTTAACCTTGCCGCGTCCTTTGCAATACGGACAATCGTCGTAAACCGCCGAACGCACGCTTTCCGAGTGGCGTTGCCGGGTCATTTCCATCAAGCCAAGTTGCGAAATGGGGAGAACGTGAGTCTTGGCTTTGTCGCGGCGCAAACCTTCTTTGATGCGCTGGTAAACCGCTTGTTGATCGCGGCGCGATTTCATGTCGATGAAATCCAAGACGATCAGTCCGCCCATGTTGCGCAGACGAAGTTGCCGGGAGATTTCATCCGCAGCTTCCTGGTTCACCTTGAAGATCGTCGATTCCTGATCCTTGTTTCCTTTGTGACGGCCGGTGTTTACGTCGATAGCGACAAGCGCTTCGGTCTCGTCGATCACCAGATAACCACCGCTCTTCAAATGAACCTGGCGGGAGAACGTGTTCTCCAATTGCTTGGTGATGTTGAACCGGTCAAAAATCGGCTGGTGCTCGCTGTAAAGTTTCACCTTTTCAGCCGAGCGTTTTGAAATCTTTGAAATCATTTCGCGCATCCGGTCGTAATGCTTGGCGTTGTCCACGACGATGCGCTCGATGTCCTCGGTGAGAAAATCGCGCACGGTGCGCTCGATCAAATCCGGCTCCTGGAACACGCAAGTCGCCGAAGGCTGGGATTTTATTTTTTCCTGAATGCCTTTCCATTCTTCCATGAGCAGGGCGAGGTCGCGCACGAAATACGCGGAGCGTTGTCCTTCACCCACCGTGCGCATGATCACGCCCATGCCTTCGGGAATGGTCAATTCGCGCAGAATTTTTTTGAGACGCTGACGTTCTTCCTGATTCTCGATTTTGCGCGAGATGCCGCATTGGTCTGAGTTCGGTAAAAGCACCAAATATCGTCCGGGCAAGACAAGATTGGTCGTGACGCGCGGGCCTTTCGTTCCGATGGGACCTTTCGTGACTTGAATAATGATGTCGCTGCCCGGCGGGTAAAGTCGCGGAATATCTTTTTGCGTGATGCGAGGCCGGTCCCGCCGTTTGGTCTCCCGTTCGACCAATTCGACCCCGCTGTCAAAACTGCTGGGAACAATATCCCAATAATGCAGGAACGCGTTTTTCTCGAAGCCGATGTCAACGAATGCCGCCTTCAATCCGTCTTCCAGATTGCGCACTTTACCCTTGAAGATGCTGCCGACGAGGCGTTCTTCAGTCGTGCGTTCGATGGTGAATTCTTCGAGTCGGCCTTCTTCGAGCAC
>JBDSIW010000322.1:0-3112 GCA_039917795.1 Verrucomicrobiota bacterium
GGCTGGCAAAACCAGATTCATTTCCTTGGGCAGCTTTTGGAACCAGTCGAAGAACGCGGCGGACATGCGTTGCTCGCGCTGGCGGGCCATGAACTCGGGCAATTCTTTTTTCAGCAGAGCTTCATCCACGGGCTGTTTGGCTTTGAGATAAAGCACGAATCCGCCGTTGGCCGTCGGAACGAATCCACTGGTTTTGCCGGGCGCGAGTGAGGCGACCACGCTTTGCAGCGCGTCCAGGCTGACGTGCGAATCGAGCTGCGGCAACGTGCGCGAACTCAGGGAAAAGTTTGGCAGGATTACCGGCGTTAGTTTCATTTCCGCGCTCGCCGTGGCGAAAGTTTTTCCCTGTGCGACCGCGTTGGTAGCAGTTTTTTCGAAGGCGGCGCCCGCTTGCCGCGCCAGTTTCAACGACTCCTGCTCGCGAAAATCCTTTGTGACCTCCGCCCGCACTTTTTCAAATTCCTGGGTTTCGCTCGGGATCCGCTTATTCAAGGCGATCACGTAAACGCCTTCCTCGGTCGGAACGCCCTTCACGCTCTCCTCGGGATCGGCGTTCCTTAAACCAAAAGCGCTCTGGACGAAATACGGGGAAAGTTTCAACTGCATGGCGCCGGTGACCTCGTCAAAGGGAGGTGTGGTTTTTACCTCGAGATTTTTTGCCTTGGCCAGTTTTTCCATGTCGTCCGGCTTCAATGGTTTTTTTTCATCACGGCCTTCGTAAAGTTCGGTCAGGAACTCGTTCGCTTTTTTCTGGGCCGAGATCACGGCGACCCGTTTGCGTTCGTCTTCTTTGATTTTGGCTTTGGCGGCCTCAAGGGAAAGCGGCTTGCCACTCTCATCCCTGAAAACATTCGTCCCGCGCTGGAGGTAGGCGGATTCAATTCGTTGCGCGAGGTTGGTAATCTTTCCAAGTTCCTTGTCCGCTTCCGCCAGGAAATTGGTGGTGTCCCATTTGATGTAATTGACCTGAAGGCGCTCCCGTAAACGATAGTCGGCCATGTTGTTCGTGTAAAATTCACCGAGCGCCGATGGCGTTACCGCGACAGTGTTCAGGAAATTCGTGGCCGTAAAAAAGACCGCTTCGGTCGAGATCGGCTCGTTCAAGCGACGGTAAAAAGATTCGGCTTCCTGCGGGGTGATGAGTTTCCCGCTCAGTCCGTAAACTGCGATCAAATGTTCCTGGGCAACCTGGTGCCGCGCGAAACGATAAAAATCCTCGGAAGTCAACTGGTGCGACTTCAACTCGTTGTTCACGAAGGCCTGGTAGCGATCCATCGGGAAAGCCTGTTCGCCAGGCCCGCGGAAAACTTCGGTGATCCATTTCGCCGTGGCATCTACCGTCGGTTCCACTTTGAGTTCTTTAAGTTTTTCAATGAACGCGATCCGGCTATAGATCGCGTTTTTGAAATTGGGATCCTCGGATTCCTCGCGGCCGGGCCATTTGTTTCCGGAGCGAAGAAAGTAAAGCAATTCGTTCTCGGCATAGGCGGCCCGATATTGTTCGCGCGTGATCGGATGATTGTTGATCGAACCGAAATCGTAGCTGCCTTGGGAATCCATCAGGTTGCGGCTATTGGGCGAAAAATAGACCACAAAGCTGACGATAATCGCCAGGATAATAATACCCCAAAGCCATTGCTGATGCTTCCGAATCGTTCCGATCATAAGTAAATTTTTGTATTTGGAGCGCGCAAGCTACTCATCCGTGCGCGAAGTGGTCAACGCAAAATGTCCTGCAAAGGCCTGCGCAACGCTCGCAGCGTCTCTCGCGGGCGAGCATGGAAAACCAACTTTACAACGGACATGGCCTTTGCAACGCTCCCGTCGCCATGCGAACTATGAAAAAGCTTTTTTTACTGCTGCTCACGCCGTTGTTGATGACCGGTTGCAGCTCGATCACAAACCTGACGCCCACCCAGCAGACTCGCAATGCCACGGGACTTTATCCAATCGAAGCGGCGTGGGAATCCCGGCAGCAATCCATTCGCTACGATTCCATGAAACCTTCCGTGATGGTGGGCCTCGATAGTTATCCAATGCGCAAGACTTCTCTCATGAACAATCGTTGGGAAACGCTGGTGCCCATACCGGCGGACAAAAACGCCATCAACTATCGCTTCAAATTTGATTTCGACTACAACACCATCCCGCAACCTCGGCCCGACAGTAAACTCTCGCCGGAATATAAATTGGAGATCGTGAACAAAGCCGCGGGCCAATAAGGGGCCGCTTGATAAAAACGGGAGCGCCCTAAAAAGCGGCTTGGTAAAGTTTTACGAAGTCAGCTGCCGAAACGGGGCGGGGATTAAAATTGGCCGTCCATTGCGCGGACGCTTCTGCCGCAAGTTCAGAAATGTTATCGTGGTTAATTCCGCGGCCCGCCAGCGAGAGCGGCATCCCAGCCAGTTCCAAAATTGAATGGAGCCACTCGACCAGCGCGGTCCATTTTCCTGAACCCTCTTTTCCCGCGCCGGATAGCTTCGCGATTTTCACCAGGTCCGAATAAATTTCGCGGGAGTCGGCCTGTTCCGCATTGATTTGGATGACGTGTGGGAGCATCAGTCCAACGGCCTCGCCGTGGGGAATTCCAAAATGCGCGGTCAGCGGATTCGCCGCGGCATGGGCTGCGCCAAGCATGCTGTTCTCGATGGCGGTTCCCGCAAAGGCGGCACCCAGCAACATTTTCCCCCGCGCCTCCAGGTCATTTGGTTTTTCAAGTACGATTGGAAAATTGGCTGCCATCAATCTGAACGCCTCCCGAGAATACATCATGGAAATGGCGTTCCTCTTTTTCGTGACCGCGGTTTCCAGCGCGTGCGCGATGGCGTCCATCCCGGTGCACGCCGTGACTCGGGGCGGTTGCGACACTGTCAATCCCGGGTCAAGGATGGCAACGCACGCAGCGGCTTTCGGATCAAGGCACGCCATTTTTTGGTGCGTGATTTCATCGGCGATTAATGCGGCGCTCTGACACTCACTGCCGGTGCCCGCTGTGGTCGGAATGGCAATCAACGGCAGCATCGCCTTCGTCGCCCTTCCCACGCCCCAATAATCTTTCATCTCGCCGCCGTTGGTCAGGAGAAAATTACATCCTTTGGCTGTGTCCATCGAA
>JBDSIW010000323.1:0-4996 GCA_039917795.1 Verrucomicrobiota bacterium
ATGGCCAGTCCGAAGTAAAATGCTTTTCGCGGCGTGCCGAGATTCGCCAGCCGGAACAGGCAGAAAAGATAAACCGTGACCAGGAAGCTGCATCGCGCAAAAGTGTAGGCGAGATGGAACGAGGCGATTGCGCCGAGCGCATAGGCAATCGAGTGCCTCCAACTCAACGGTTCGCGCGGTGCAGCATTGTTCATCCTGGTCCTTTGCTTGCCGCGGGCTGGAGCGAAGGAATTCTCAGCCAGCAAACCAATGCGCCGATCAAAACCGCCAGCGCCAAAAAATTTCCCGAGGGACTGTTGCCCAGTGTGGTCCCGAGAAACATAAATCCTCCGCCGCAAAGCATCGCCGCATTGTTGACGAAATTCTGGATGGCGATGGTCTTTCCGAGTTTCGCCGGATCAGTCTCGGCCTGGATCGCGGCGTTGAGGGGAATAAGAAACAGCCCGCCGCACGTGCCGGCCAGGATCAGGATCAGGACCAGAACGGGATGAGCGGTCTGCCGGCCAATCAGGCTGAGCGAAAGAATCAATGCGGCGAGACCCCAGCCGTATCGCTGAGTCCAGCGAAGGTCGCCGACGCGGTGAAGCTGGCCGGCCAGAACGCTGCCGATGACAATGCCGATGACGAGCCACAGATTCAGCAGCGAGATCTGAATGTTGTCCGTCAAGCCGAGCGTGGAAAGCCCCCAGCCCTGGAAATTCATTTTCAGAATTGCGCCGCACGCCCAGAAAATTCCCGTGCCCAATAGCATTTTGGCAAAGCGCCTGGTCGTCATGAGACTTTTGAAATGAACGAAGAATTCCCGCACGCTCGCCCCAAGCTGAACGTCCGGCTTGAAGGGAGTTTTCTTCATGAACAAGGTCAGAGTTACCGCCACAAAAAAGATCGCTCCCAGGACGGCGTAACACCGCGCGACCGTGAATTTTTCGACCATCCACCCGCCGCCCACCACGCCGCAAAGGATCGCGACGAGTGTGAGCATCTCGATCGTTCCATTGGCTTTGACCAGCCGTTCCCTTGTCAAAATCTCCGGGAGAATCCCGTACTTGGCCGGAGAAAAAATGCAAGCGCCGAGGCCAACCACAAAATAGCCGATCGCCTGCCAGAACGACGGGCCGATCAAACTGAGCGCTGCCAGACCTGCGCCCGCCAGCGAGATCAGGTTGCCGCCGAGGAGCCAATTCGTCTTGGGGAAGCGATCATTTAGGAAGCCGGCGAGCGGCGCGAACCCGACATAAGGCAAATATAAGAGACAGGCATAAAGCGCGTTGGCGATGCCAAGTTGTTTCTCTGTAATCTGGCCGGCGTTATGCCGAAACGTCAGTTGTCCGATGATAACAAAGAGTACCGCTTGCACACCGAAGGCGCTGAGAAACTGGCTGGCGAGGAGGAGGGAATAATTGCGGTTGGTTTTCACAATTTTTTCAGATGAGTTTTGGAAAACGCATCGATGTTCGTGCCGAGTTTTTCCAGATCGTTAACCAGTTGGCGAGTGCGGTTTTCAGGGAATTTTCCCCAGATCGTCTCCGCCGCCTCGTAATAGTCCGGGAGAATTTGGCCCGTCAATTTCCGCCCCGCCGCCGTCAGCACCACCTGGTAGGCGCGCCGGTCCGTCGAGCTGTCCTGCCGTTTGACCAGGCCGCGTTTCTCGAGGCGATCCACCAGCCCGGTGACATTGGATCGGTGCATGATCAATTGGCGGCTGAGATCGATCTGGGAGCAACCCGCCGGATGGGAGCGGAGCAGGTTCAGGATATTGAACTGGCTCGGGCTGAGATCCCAGCGGGCGAAGAAAACGCGGCTGGCGTTCCACAACTCCTCAGCGGTGCGCAACAGCTGGAGCAAAGCCTGGTAACGCGCGCTGGAGGCGGGTGGTTTGGTGCTCACAGGCATTATGTTTAGAGATCGATTGTTGATACGTCAACCAAAATTTTGGGCTCGTAGCCGACGAGGTGACGAGGTGGAAATTTTAGGGCAATTGCGCGCCAGAATCCGCCTCCTTACGTCGTCGGCTACCATTTTCAAACACGGTTAACCCCTCTCCAATTTTTGTTCCCTCACCAAACAGGGCGTTTTATCTTTCCGGGCGATGCAGGACTTCGTGCCTTTCATTCCGTGGCTGGGCGGTTTGCTTGCCTTGCTGGCTCTGATCGCTTCGCTCCGCGCGGCGCGACGGAAGCGCCTGGTCAATGATTTGCCCACCTCGAAGACATCGGGCGTTTTCATTGGCCTGGTGGAATTGAAAGGGACGGCTGAATCCGACCACCCGCTGGCCAGCTTCTTTTCCGCCGAGGCTTGCGTGATTTATGAATGGTCGGTCCAGGAGCATTGGTCGCGCACGGTCACGGAAACCTACACCGACAGCAAGGGCAACACCCAGACCCGCACTCGACACGAAAGCGGCTGGACCACCGTGGCCGACGGCAGGGAAGCCATTTCGTTTTATTTGCGGGACGAGTGCGGCGCGGTGCAAGTGGTGCCGTCGGGTGCGACCATTGAGCCGCAAACCATTTTCTCCGAGACCTGCACTCCGCTCAATCCGCTCTATTACGGGAAAGGTCCAGCCGGAGCGGTGGCCAATTCGGATTTCCGGCGCCAATTTGTCGAGAAGGCGATTCTGCTCCACGCGCCGCTTTATGTAATGGGCCAGGCTCGTGAGCGCAGCGATGTCGTGGCGGCGGAAATTGCCGGGGACAAAAATGCGACGATGTTTTTGATTTCCACCCGCACCGAGGAACAAGTGAGCCGCGGTTTTGGCTGGGGACACTGGGGCTGGGGCGCCTTGGGATTGATCCTTGCGGCGGCAGGCTTTTTTGCCGTTGATCAGGTCGAACATCGAACCTCTGGTGTTGCGGTTTATTTTTTCGCAGCTGGCGCGTTTTTATTGGCCTGGCTGGCCGGCTGGATTTGGATGGCGTTCAACAGCCTGATTGATTTGCGGCAGCGCGTTCGCCAGGGCTGGGCGCAAGTCGATGTGCAATTGAAACGTCGTCATGATTTGATCCCCAATCTGGTTCAGGCCGTGCAGGGATTGCGCGATTACGAGCGAAATTTACAAATGGAATTGGCGACCTTGCGCGGCCAACTCGGTGCGACACCGCCGGGAAAGTCGGGCGATGATTACGAGGCGGTCGGAAAAGTCTTGATGGCGGTGGCGGAGCAATATCCCGATCTGAAAAGCCAGGAATCGTTCGCCAACCTGCAAAAAAATTTAATCGATACCGAGCAGCGAATCGCGCTGGCGCGCGGTTATTTCAACGAGATCGCGACCTTCTACAACACACGACTCGAAGTGGTTCCCGATCGATTCATCGCTTTGCTCGGCGCGATGAAACCGCAGTCGTTGATGGCGGCAAATGATTTTGAGCGAGCGCCAATCGAGGTTGATTTTCAGGAGGCGGAAGGCGTGAACACGACTTCGAACCAAAAAAGCGAACGCCTTTAGCCATCGTCGTTAATAGTGAATCGTCAAGCCGCTGGCGGTCCGGATCGTGCAACGCTTTTGGTCGAAGACAAATGTGACCGCCCCTTCTTCGCGACCGTAGAGCACGAGATGTTTTTGCGTGTCCAATCGTTCGCGCAGGGGCCGGGAGGCGCGCTCGGTCGCCGGAAATTCTGCATCCGTGATCACCATGATGCCGGGTCGGATTAATTCAATCAGCGGATTGGACAAGGGTTCACTTTGGGCAGGAAGACCGGAGACGACGAAATCGGTCCTGGATATTTTTTCACGCTCGATCAGCGCGTTCTGCCCGAGGCGGCCTAGATCGGAAAGCAGCAAAATCGATTTGCCGAAGAATTCGCCACGCAAAACAATGGCTTTGTCGTCGGCTTGTGGGAACCGGTCGGAATTTTGCGGGTGCAGCACGGTCCAAACGCCCAGATGGTTGCCCGAAGTGATCTTCTGCCAATGTTCCGGTTTGCGCTGCAACTCCGCGATGATTTCGCGGTAAACCGGCGACTTGAATTGAGCCGTGCTGGTAAGCGCTGTCTCCACGGAAAATGCTTCCTCGATTTTCCTAAAACCGCCGACGTGTTTCAAATCGCCGTGCGTGAGGAGAACTCTTTTTAATTGGTTCACGCCCTGGCCGCGCAGAAACGGTTTCAAGATCCATTCGGCAGTCCGCTCGTTTCCGCAGTCAATCAACAAATCGTTCGAGCCACCGGGAGCATCGACAAAGATGGCGTCGCCGCCGCTCAGCGGGAGTGCGGTTATTTTCACGGTGCGAGATTCCACGCGCCAATGCGACGCGCTCAATCCCAGGGCGGCAGCAAGAAGCACCAGCGGGGCGACACGTTTCAGCGGAGTGAAAAGCCAGCCATTTAGAATCGTGAAAAGCAGCAAATAGAAAAGGACACACGCGAGAATGGAGGGGGCAGGGATGTATAAAAATCCAAAGGGTCTCGAGGCAAACCAACGGCTGGAATCGACCATGAGCTTCATGAAGAACCAGCCGGCGTGATTGAAGAGTTCCGTCGCGAATGGAAGCCACGTTCCGCAAAATAAACTTCCCAGGTTGGCCATGAGCGCAAAGCTGCTAAGCGGGACGATCACAAAATTCGCGGCCAGGCTGATCGGCGTGAACAGGTGAAAATAATAGGCGATCAACGGCAGCGATCCGAGCCAGGCGGCCAGCGATGTGGCAAGAGCAGTGCTGGAATATCGCAACGGAAAATTGAGCCATTGGCGCCAGCGGGGGCGAAGTTCCAGAGGCAGCAGGGGATCGGGATTCAACCACCGGTCGCGTGATTTTTGAAACCCCGGCATCAGAAGCGCGATGCTCAGCACGACAAAAAATGAAAGCTGGAAACTCGCTTGAAAAAGTTGCTGCGGATCCCAGACCAGGATGATGAGGGCCGATGCGGCGAGCGAATTCAGCAGGTCAGTGGGCCGCTTGAGCGACCAGCCCGCAACGATGATGGTCATCATGATGGTGGAACGAATCGCCGAGGGCTGCCAACCGGTCGCCATGGTGTAAAACCAAATCAGCGGGAC
>JBDSIW010000324.1:0-2938 GCA_039917795.1 Verrucomicrobiota bacterium
TGGCGAGTCGGCTGGAAACCTAAAACGTCTTTGCAAAGCGCGGTGAAAAGGTCTTCGGCAGCGGTTTCCGGCTTTACGATATTTTTTAAGTCGAGGACGTATTTGTGAATCGGCGCGTAATTGGAAATTGGTTTGGCGTCGGGAAGTAGCGGTAGAAACTCAATTCGTTCGAGAGCAGTGAACTCACGGAGGGCTTTGAGGATTTCGGTATAATTCACGAGCAGTATTATGCAGTTTTTGCTTTTTTGGCTTTGCGAACGCCGACAAATTACTCACCTCATTTTCGAATGGCAGTCTAAAATTTTGTTCGTTCGCGACCACTGATTTGCCAGGCATGGAAGCTAAAGAAAATCCCGAAACGATCAAAGGAACCAGCCGCCCATTATCTAATACAAAAGACCGGACTTCGTTTAAAAAGTCCGGCCAGTGAGCAACAATAAGTTTACGCCGCTGGCGATTCGCCCACCTGGAACCGAACGAAGCTGCGGATCGTGATTTCGTCACCGAGCTGTTTGGCGACGGCGGCCACATGTTCGCGCACGCTGACTTCGGAATTCTTCTTCACGAAGCCCTGGTCGAG
Source organism: Verrucomicrobiota bacterium (assembly GCA_039917795.1). Lineage (GTDB taxonomy): Bacteria > Verrucomicrobiota > Verrucomicrobiia > Limisphaerales > CANJXF01 > CANJXF01. Next base: position 581 of record JBDSIW010000324.1, read on the forward strand.
CAAGCAATTGGTCTGATAGAACTTCTCCAGCTTGCCCTCGACAATTTTGGCGATGGCCTGCGGCGGTTTGTCTTTGACCTGCTCGTTGGCAATTTCTTTTTCCTTGGCCACAATCGCTGGATCGATTTGTTCACGCGAAACGGACGACGGATGCGCAGCGGCGATCTGCAACGTGATGTCGCGGACGAGTTGTTTGAAATCTTCGCTCGCAACGGTCTGTTCTTTGCCAGCGCCGACTTCCACGAGCACGCCGACCTTTGCTCCGGTGTGAATGTAAGCCGCCACCAGACCGTTTCCGGTTACTTCCATGCGATGGAACCGGGAAATTTTGATATTTTCGCCAATCTTGCCGACCTGTGCGGTGCGGTCTGCTTCCAGGTCAATCTTGGGATCGGCCACGAGTTTCCTGGCAATGTCATCACAGAACGCGCGGAACGTTTCGTTTCGCGCCACGAAATCGGTTTCGCAATTGATCTCCACGAGCACGCCGACTTTTGCGCCGGGTTGGATATGTTGCGCGATGACGCCTTCGTTGGCGTCACGGGTTGCCTTCTTGGCGGCGGATGCGGCGCCGCGTTTGCGAAGGAGATCAACGGCGGTGTCCATGTTCCCTTGCGCTTCAGTCAGAGCTTTCTTGCAATCCATCAAGCCGGCGTTGGTCATTTCGCGAAGTTTGCCGACGGCGGCAGCAGTAATTTCAGCCATAAAAAATTTCCTTTGAGTATTAAAGAAAAACGGAATGCGCGGAGTATTCCTGCATTCCGTTCAGAGTTTGAGTTAAGCCGTGACGGATGTTTCAGCAGGATTCTCGGCGGTCACGGGCGCAGGTGCCGGAGCCGATGCCGCTTCTTTGGCAGCCGCTTCTTCCGATTTGCGGCGGGCGTGCTTGGAATCAAATTCCGCTTTCGCCTGGATAATCGTTTGGACAACCGTCGCCAAAATGACGCGCACGGAACGAATCGCGTCGTCGTTCGCAGGAATCGGGTAATCGATCAAGTCCGGATTACAGTTCGTATCGACGATCGCAACGATTGGGATTTTGAGGCGACGCGCTTCCGCAATCGCGTTGTGTTCGCGCTTGATATCGACAACGAACATCGCAGCCGGAAACTTATCCATCACGCGGATGCCGTCCAGATTCTTGAACAAACGTGTCGCTTCACGGCGATAAACGGCTTGCTCCTGTTTGCCGTATTGATTGATGCTGCCGTCGCCTTCCATCTTCTCGATCTGTTTCATGCGAGCGATGGATTTCTTCACCGTTTGGAAATTGGTCAACGTCCCGCCGAGCCAGCGTTCCGTGATGTAAAGTTGCCCGCAGGATTTGGCCGATTCCTTGATCGCTTCCTGGGCCTGTTTCTTCGTGCCGACGAACAAAATATGTCCGCCTTTGGTCACAGTCTGGTGCAAAAATTCGCAAGCGGCCTCGAGCTGCGAAAGAGTTTTGCTGAGGTCAATGATGTGAATGCCATTGCGGGCATCGAAAATGAAAGGCTTCATCTTCGGATTCCAACGCCGCGTCTGGTGTCCGAAATGAACGCCAGCATCCAACAATTCTTTTACGCCGATACTGATCACAAGTTTCCTTTTGTTAAAGACCCGAAAATTTTTCTCGAGCCATCCCGCGGAAAACGGGATTAATTTTGATGTTATTGTGGCCGCCCACCTTCACACGAAGACAGATTTGAGGCCGTTTTCCAATCACTGGAGCCAAAGCTCTGGCGAAAGGGCTTTGCAAAATATCAAAAGTCCGTCATGTAGCAACTGAATTGTTGATGAATTGTTGATGAATCCACGAGGCAAACCAAAGTCGACGCCGACCGTTAAATCGTCGCGGCGCGCTTCCCAAAAAATGGTTGGGAAACGCCTCACTCGCATCGCGGTTGAAGTTTGCATTCTCGCCGGTGGACTCAGTTCCCGGATGGGCCGGGACAAAGCCACCTTACGCATTGGCCGACTCACTTTCCTGGGGCAAATCCGCAAAACGGCGCGAACGCTGGCGTATCCTGTGCGCGTGATTCGTCATGACCTTGTGCCGCGCTGTGGTCCGCTGGGCGGAATTTACACGGCCTTGAAAACAACCTCCGCCGAAGTGCTTCTGTTTCTTGCCTGCGATATGCCGAAAGTCCGCGAACCGCTCTTGAGAAAATTGCTGAAGCACGCGACAGGAGACGCATCGATCTTTACTTGGAACCACGGAGCCGCCGGATTCCCGTTTGTCCTGAGTCGAAGCGCGCTTTCGTCGGTCGAGCACCTAATTCGTCGCAAAAAATTTTCGCTTCAATCTCTGGCCAATGAAATTCAAGCGAAGCGGCTTCGCGCAGGCCGGGGTTCGCAACCGGATTTGCTCAACATCAA
>JBDSIW010000325.1:0-6976 GCA_039917795.1 Verrucomicrobiota bacterium
CGCGCGGAGATTTCGTCCACGAAAGGGGTCGTTGAAGTCCAAAAGGAATTGCCCATCGTCGTGGCCAACCCGGTTTTGCTGCATCAGGTTTTGTGCAACTTGATCGAGAACGCCCTGAAATTCATGAAGGCCGGTGTGCCGCCTTCGATCCACATCTGGGCGGAAACGCGAAATCAGAGATCCACGGACAGTACTGTCAAGCCGACGGCACGCCTTTGGATCCGGGACAACGGCATCGGCATCGCTTCAATCCATCTCCATCGAATCTTCCGCGTGTTCGAGCGGCTTCACAGCGAAAATTCCAGCTATCCCGGCACGGGCATCGGCCTGGCGCTCGTGCAAAAGGCCGTTGAGCGCATGAACGGATTGGTTGGAGTGGAATCCACTCCCGGGAAAGGGAGTCTTTTCTGGATCGAGCTGCCGACTGCCTAATCTTTCGGTGTTGCGACCCCAATACGGTGTGGCCAGATTTGTTTTTCGGGTTGTCCCAGATTCCTCCAGACCATTACAGAAGCCTTGCCGCGCAAAAAATTTCCCGCGCGACAAGCAAACATGCTTGAGCTCGAAATTTGTCTCATCAGCAAACGCTGGCGAGATGATTTTGATCCTGCTGGAACCCCGACCGCGCAAAAAAGTTTTGTCGCTTTTTCCCGAAAAAAAGTCGTCGCAATTCTTTTTGAAGCGTTAAGTTTTTTTCCTGAATTTAAGAGAAGAACTCCCAGTATTTTTGCATACGAAAAGCGAATCGGTGCGCCAGGAAATTTCTGAATTCCTTTTCTGAAAATTTGCTCGTCGCGCGCCTCAAAAAATCCGTTGTCCCAATTCGGGAAACAGCCATCCCAAACCGGGACACTCTCACTCTGAATATGGCGCGCGGTAAATAATTTCCCCGTAAAAATTTCCGATTGGCACCGTCACTGCTAAACCCGCCACGTAGTTTTCCATTAGAGCGCTCTAGGAAAGGCGCCGATACCGGCTCAGCGATTACGCGGTCCGGTATTTAGGTAAATACAAAGGGTTTAGAAAACAATCTGTCGGGCTTGGCCGGGCATTCATTCGCTAAAAAATGATGAGAAAAAAAAGAAAATGCGCCCAAACGTTTTCACCGAAATTCGTTTTTGCTTTCCGGAGTTTATCTCTCGCGATTGTCGCCCTTGCTCTCTCCTTCTCTTTCAACGTCCAGGCGGCCGCAGATTTACGAATCACTGATGAAAATTCCATGCGCGTTCCCGCCGTCGGCTCTTATGGCCTTCGGATTCTTTCTCCCACCTTGCTCGAACTGACCCTGGTCACACTCAAACAACCTGATCCCGCGACACTCACGGAATGGAATTTCGTTGCGAACAATGTTTTCACCGCTCCCGCCACTTCAGAATTTGCCGTCACCGCAGGAAACCAAACGATCGCGGTTCAATCGGTTGGATTCAAGCGCCGCGCCGACTACGCCACGACCCTGATCCGGGATTTGCGCGTGGGGAACCATCTCTACCTGAAATTGGCCAACCCGATCGCTGACGGGCAAACGGTCGAGGTGAAAAATCCGAGCGGTCAACTCTGGGCCGCCACCAGACAATTCATCGCGGAGAGCGATCCCCTGCGCTGGAGCCCAGCCATCCACGTCAATCAGGAAGGGTACATGCCGGACTACGTGAAAAAGGCGTCCGTGAGTTACTACATCGGGAACCTGGGCGAGATGTCGATTCCATCCGCCGGCGGATTTAAAATCCTGGACGCGAAGAGCGGCGCAGTTGTTTTCACCGGCGCGCTCACGCTTCGCCGCGATATCGGTTACACTTTCGCTCCGGCGCCCTACCAGCAGGTTTACGAGGCGGACTTTACTTCATTCCAGACGCCGGGCGAATATCGCCTCCAGGTTGCGGGATTGGGCGCGTCGTTCTCATTCCTGATCGATGAAGGTCTGGCCGGCGTTTTCGCGCGGAGCTACGCGCTCGGGCTTTATCATCAACGCTGCGGCTACGAAAATGATTATCCGTTCTCCCGCCACACCAAAGGCGTTTGCCACAACGGGCTCGTTGAGATTCCCGACATGACTTTCTCGGCCGTCAACACGGAGTTGAGCCAGATGACCCGCGATTACGCTGGATCGCAAACCGGCGCGCCCCAGCTCAAGGACGTCAACTCCAGCCTTTACCCTTTCGTCAACAAGACGAGCCTCAACCTCCGCGGTGGCCACCACGACGCAGGCGATTACAGCAAATACACGATCAACGTAGCGCAACTGGCCCACTCGCTGGTTTTCGCGGCCGACTCCCATGCGGGCGTCGCGGGATTGGATAACCTGGGCCTGCCGGAGAGCGGCGACGGCAAGAGCGACGTCATGCAGGAAGCGAAATGGGAATTGGATTACCTCGCTAAGTTGCAGGATGCCGACGGCGGATTTTACTTTCTGGTTTACCCGCGCAACCGCGAATACGAGGGAAATGTTTCGCTGCAGGGAACGGATCTCGGGGATTCACAAGTGGTTTTCCCGAAGACCACCGCCGCGACGGCTGCCAGCGTGGCGGCATTGGCGCAGGCCGCCTCCTCGCCTCTCTTCAGGCAATATTATCCCGAGGAAGCCGCCGACTATCTGGTGAAAGCAAGGAAGGGCTGGGTATTCTTGAAGAATGCCTGGGCACGATACGGCCGTGAAGGCGCTTATCAAAAAATCACCCATTACGGAAATGAGTTTCGGGATCGCGACGAAATCGCCTGGGCCGCCTGTGAATTATTTCTCGCCACCGGCGAGCAGCAATATCACACCGAATTGTTGAACACGGTGGATCCTTCGAGCACCGCTTTGCGCCGCTGGAACTGGTGGCGGTTGTTTGAAGGTTATGGCTGCGCGATTCGCAGTTACGCCTTTGCCGCACGCTCTGGCCGTTTGCCCGCGAGCCAGCTCAACGCTGCATTCCTCGCGAAGTGTGAGGCGGAAATCATCGCAGCCGGCGACGACCAGGTTCGCTATTCGCAGGTCAACGCGTTTGGAAACAGTTTCCCGGATGCCAACAAGCCGTATCGCACAGCCGGTTGGTTTTTCTCCGTGGACCAGACTTACGATCTCGCGACCGCCTACCAACTGAGCGCGAAGCAATCCTACCTCGACACGATCATCGCGAATATGAATTACGAAGCCGGTTTGAATCCGTTGAACACGGCATTTTTGACCGGAATTGGCTGGAAGCGTCAGCACATCACGGTCAACCAATACGCGGAAAACGATCGCCGCGATTTGCCGCCGAGTGGGATTCCCCTGGGCAGCGTGACCTCGGGAGCTCCTTATCTTTACGTCTATCAAAATGAGATGTCCGCGCTCGGTTTTCCGGGCGACAACGCAACCAGCGATCCCTACGCTCCATATGATAAATGGACCGACACATTTCATACCGGCACCGAGATGGTCAACCCGCAGCAAGGTCACAGCCTCGCCGCGATGGCCTTCATGATGGCCCGCACCTCTGCCACGTCCCAACCGTGGCGCTCCGCTGAGGGAACCGTGGATGGCTTGCCCAGCTCCGTTCCGGCCGAGGAACCGATCAGCATCACACTCACGGCTCCGGGCATCGACCTGAGCAATGCGTCCATCGTGTGGGAAGGCCGCGGATTGGTTCCGACCTCAGCCCAGACGCTCACTTTCTCCGCAGCCAACAGCGGTCCGCAATGGCTCGAAGCGGAAGCGTTGCTGCCTGACGGACGCCGTATTTTTGTTCGAACGAATTTCAACGCCACCGCCGCGCTGAACATGCCGGCCAACAGCTACCAGTCCGCTCCGGTCGATCTCACGGGCGACATGGTTGCGTTGTATCATTTGGATTCCGATTTCTCCGACGCCACGGGCAAGCAAGCCCCGCTGACTTTGAGGGGCGCGACGTTGGACGCGGATAATTTGGGATGGATGGCAAATCGCTCCGGCGCGGCGCTGCACAGCATAAACATTGGCGAGAAGGCGGTCGTGGCTTCGATTCCGAACTCCCAGCTTTATTCGACGAACACCACCGCAATCGAGGTCGAGGCGATGATTTACATCAGCGCCCTCAATGGTTACGCGGTGGCCAATTCGCCCCTCATCTCCCTCGTAAAAAACTGGAACTCGAGCCTCGAACTTTTTGAAGACAAGTACGCTGGGATCAAATTCCGTGGCGGCACGCAGTGGGATCAAAGCGGCACGACTGTGGCCAACGCGCTGAGCAAAAACTCCTGGCACCATCTCCGCATGGTCATCGACCAAACGGGTTACTCGGCATTCGTCGATGGAAATCTTATCACCAGCAAAGCGAGCACCGACTTCGCCAATTGGAACAGCACAAGCGGAGTCTCGACTCTGACGCTCGGCAATTTTGACGGCTGGGTGGACGAGGTCGTCATTCGCAACGTCCGTCCCGGCGGGGGCCCCAACTCGATCGTGGCAACGCCAGTCATTTCGCCAGTCGGCGGAACGTTTTTGAACAACGTCTCGGTGGCGCTCAGCACCGTGACCGCCGGAGCTACGATTCATTACACCACGGACGGAACCACTCCGACCGCAGGTTCGACGGTTTATGCGAATCCATTTACCCTTTCCACCACGACGACGGTCAAGGCAGTTGCAACCAAGCCGGGCATGAGCGAAAGCGCAGTGGCCAGCGCGACTTTCCTCAATGGCGGCGATTTATCCACAAACGTGACGCTGGCGGCCCCCACAGTTTCGCCGGGCAGCGGAACTTTCTCAAATTCGGTGGCTGTCACTCTCGCGACCGCCGCGGGCGCCACCATTCGTTACACCCTGGACGGCTCCGTCCCAACCGCCAGCTCCACGGCCTACTCGTCACCGATCACAGTCAGCACCAACACGATGGTGCGCGCGTTTTCGGCACTGGCCGGATACGCTGACAGCGCGAGCCTGAGCGCGAACTACACTATCATTTCGAATGCAACCCAATCCACGGGTTCAGCAACTCGCGTTCTGTTCGTAAAAACCGACACCAACACCATCGGAAACTGGAAGGGAGTTTATGGCGGAGAAGGTTATAACGTGATTGGCAACGCGAACGTTTATCCCAGCTACGCGCAGGTTACTTTTTCGGGAAAAACAGATTGGCTCTGGGCCAACAGCAGCAGCGAAGCCCGCTGCCTCGTCAAGGCGGGCACCGCTACTGACCGCATCGCTGCCTCGGCTCAATCGACCACCAGCTTCACAGTGGACATCGCCCTTTCGGACACCAACTCGCATCGCGTCGCCATGTATTTTCTTGATTGGGATCGCAACGCCCGGGTGCAAACGGTCGAAGTGCGCGACGCCACCTCCGGCGCGGTGCTGGACACCCAGACGGTCGCCCCTTTCCAAGAAGGAAAATATTTAGTCTGGGAAATCAGCGGCAGCGTGAAAGTTCGCCTGACCCGAGTAGGCGGCTATAATGCGACGCTCCAAGGCTTGTTCTTTGATTCTGCAATTCCAGCCGCGAACAAGCCGACCAGTTTCGTCAAGGCTGACACCACGACCAAGGGAACCTGGAAAGGTATTTACGGCGCGGATGGTTACAATGTGATTGGCAACTCCACCTCCTACCCTGCTTATGCCCAGGTAAGCGTCGTCGGCAAATCCGATTGGACCTGGACCGCGAGCACGACCAGCGACCTGCGTTGCTTGCAGAAAGCCGGAACCGCGACCGACCGCATTGGCGCCTCCTGGCAGGCCACCACGAATTTCACGGTGAGCGTGAACATAACCGACGGCAAAACGCATCAGCTGGCGATGTATTTCATGGATTTCGACCGCAACAATCGCTCCCAACAGGTGGAACTGCTGGAAGCGGCGTCCGGCGCGGTGATCGATTCGCAAACGCTGTCCGCGTTCCAGGAAGGGAAATACCTCGTCTGGAACATCAACACGAACGTCAAGGTTCGGATCACGTGGCTGGCGGGCTACAATGCGACGTTGCAGGGAATTTTCTTCGACACGGCGGCGGGCACGGGAAGCGTCGTTCCGTCCGGTCTGCAAATGAAAGCCCCGAAGCGCACCAGCAACGGGCAATTCCAAATCGATATCTCGGGCCCAGCCGGCCAACAATTCATGATCCAGGCGTCCACCGATTTGTCGAATTGGACCACGCTTTCCACCAACACAATCGGCAGCAGCACGTTTAGCTTCGTCGATTCGACTCCCGCCTCAACGGGCATGCGGTTCTATCGCGCGGTGCAGGTTCCGTAAACCGGTTTGGAAATTCCAACATCTGACGAAAGCCGAATGGCGTCCCGGTTTCTCTTTTGATTTGTCCGGATTTCGGGAAATTCGCGAACCGGATTCTCGAACTGCTCTCCTCACATCGCTTCGCCCGTGCGCTCCCCTGCTCCGCAAGGCAAAGAGCCTTGACGCTCCCGATAAGCGACTCGTAAGCTACTGAATAACCGCAACACGCATGGAGCGTCTTGCGGAATAATTTTATGCCTGAAGGATACTGTGTTAAGTGCAAAGCGAAGCGGGAGATTTCCAATGCGGTGGAGGAAACGATGAAAAACGGGCGCAAAGCCATCAAAGGCCGTTGCCCGGTTTGCAATACCGTGATGTTCAAAATCCTCGGAGGCAAAGCTGCACCCGCAACCCCCAAACCGAATCCTGCATCCTGAATCTATGTCGCAACAACTTGCTTACGTCATCATCACTCCCTATTCGCTGCACAAATCGCGAACCGGCGGAATTTTCGCCCGGCTGATTACCCGAACCGGTCTCGACCTGGTCGGGGCGCGCCTCTTCGGACCGAGCGCAGAACTCGTCCAGAAGTATTCCGAGGTAATCGTTTCCGCCGCAGATTCACAGGATCGCCAGATTCAGGAACTTATTCGGGATTACATTTTAAAAAACCTCTCCCCTGACCCCAAAACCGGCAAGCGCCGGCGAGTCATGATGCTGCTGTTCCGTGGCGATGACGCTGTGCGCAAAGTCCGCTCGGTCGTCGGAAACATCAGCGCCTACCGCACGGGCGGCGAAACCATCCGCGAC
>JBDSIW010000326.1:0-5139 GCA_039917795.1 Verrucomicrobiota bacterium
GTCGTGGTGGTGGTGACGGATGCGGGCCCGGATTTAAACCCCCGGCGCATGGAGCGCTATTTCACGTTGATCGCCCGCAGCGGAGCCAAACCCGTGGTGCTCGTCAATAAAGCCGATCTTTTTTCCGACGTTCAAAATCAGGAGGCGGCAAAGTCGATTCGCGACCTGAACCCGTGCGCCGAGGTTTACGTGACCAGCGCAGTGCAAAAAAATGGATTGGCCGGGCTGAAGAAATGTTTTGCGCGCGGAGTGACCGTTGCATTTGTCGGTTCAAGCGGCGTCGGCAAATCGGCGTTGATCAATGTCCTGCTCGGCGACGAATGGCAATGGACCAGCGAGGTCAACCAGATCACTGGCAAGGGCCGTCATACCACCACGGCGCGCGAACTCCTGGTGCTGCCCAATGGCGGGATGCTCATCGATAATCCAGGGATCCGCGAAGTGCAGATGTGGACCGATGAAACGACCTTGCGCGAGAGATTTGCCGACATCGAGGACCTCGCGGGGCATTGCAGGTTTCACGACTGCAAACACGGCTCGGACGCCGGGTGCGCTATTCGGCAGGCCATGGAAAAAGGCGTTCTCAGCCCCGCGCGCTTTGATGGGTATCTCAAGCTGGACGTGGAAATTGAGAAATTGAGGAGCCGCCGCAAGAAACGCCAGATCACCATCGAGCGCCGGGCCAAACGTGATCAGCGGATCAAAGCCCGAAATCCATCCGACCGCCGGGAAATGAAATTCGAACTCAACCCCCGCGCCTGAAAAACCCGGACGGCCGTTTCCTTTACACGTTTCGCACAAACATTTTTCCCGGCAATTGCTTGATGAGCCGTTTCATTTCAAGTCCGAGCAACGCCACGGAAACGGTGGAACTGGGCAAACCGCAATGGCGGATGACTTCGTCGGTGCTGGCGGGTTCCTTGCTCAGCGCGTCGTAAATTTTCTGTTCGTTTTCCGAGAGAGAAATGCTTGGCAGAACGCCGGTTTCGCTCGCGCCGGCCGGACGATTGCTCATCGGAAAGAGATATTCAAACTCACTCAAAATGTCTTCCGCACCTTCGCAGAGTTTCGCCCCTTTCTTGATCAGCTCGTGACAACCTTTGCTGCGCGGCGAATCGATCCGACCGGGCACTGCGAAAACCTGCCGCCCGTATTCGACCGCCATGTTCGCTGTGATCAACGCGCCGCTGGTCAGATTTGCTTCGACCACGACCGTGCCGATCGACATGCCGGCCACGATGCGATTGCGGATGGGGAAACTCTGCTTGTCGGCCTTGCGATTGAACGGGAATTGCGTGATGACCGCGCCGTTCTCGGAAATTCGTTGGAATAATTCCGCGTTCTCCGGCGGGAACACGATATTGATTCCGGTACCCAATGTCGCAATCGTGCGGCCTTTTGCGCTGAGCGCGCCTTGATGCACTGCGGTGTCGATGCCGCGCGCGCCGCCGCTCACCACGGTGACGCCGATGTAGGCCAGCTGATAGGCGAGCTTGCGGGCGACTTCCATTCCGTAATGCGTCGTCATGCGCGAACCGACCATGGCCACCGAGTTTTTGTCTTTGGCGGTCAATTCGCCTTTTACGTAGAGCACAATGGGCGGGTCATAAATTTGCTTGAGCAGTTCGGGATAATTTTCATCCGCGGAAATCAGAACATGACAGCCGTATTCCTCGATACGGCGCAATTCGCCCGCCAGGTCGATAGTCGTCTCCCACTTGGAAATGGAATCGGCGACCTCCTCGCCAATGCCGCGCACTTGCAGAAGCTGTGATTTGCTGGCGGCAAGAATCGCTGGCGCGGGCCCGAAGAATTCAAGCAACTGACGGACGCGCACGGGCCCGACATGCTCGATCATGTTGAGGGCGACGAATGCTTCGCGGGAGTCCATGCAAAGGTTGACGGGCTATGGGTGCGGCGCGAAACCCATTTCCGTCACGATCTCTTGTCCGCGCTTGGACTGCACAAATTCGACAAACTGGCGCGCTTCGTCAGATTCCTTCGCCTTGTTGGTGTGCAGGCGCAACACGCGCGCATACGGATATTGGCCCTTGTTCACCGCGGCAACGGTCGGGGCCTCGCCATCAATGGAAACGGCTTTAACTCCAGCAGCCTTGGAAAGGTCGATGCTTGAATAACCGATTCCATTCGCATCCTTCGCGACCGCCTGGACGATCCCGAGATAATTTGTGGCCGCCTTCAACCCGCCCGCGTACGGACGCTTCTCCATTGCCAGTTCCTGGAAGCCCAGATACGTACCGGCAATCGGGTCGTGAATATACAAATGAATCGGCGCATCTGGTCCCCCGATCGCGTTCCAGTTTGTGATCGTGCCTGAGAAAACGTCCCGCACCTGGCTTCTGGTTAGATTTGCGACGGGACTGGCGGCGTTCACGACGATGTCCACGCTGTAGGATCCAATGGCGTAATCGTTGAAAATGATTTTTCGGTCCCGCGCCAATTCCATTTCGTTGGTGGTCAAATTGCGCGAGGCCGCCGCGATGTCGCATCGCTCCACCATCAATGCGCCGAGGCCGTAGGAGGTGCCCTTGAACTCGAGGTCAAATTTTACGGAAGGGTGATCTTTTTTGAATTCGGCGATCAATCGGGGCGCGAGTTCCTCGCCCACCGTGTTGGAGCCGCGGATCACAATCGTATCTGTGCTGGCGGCTTTCTTTTCTGAACAACTCGTCGCGGCGCCGGTCAGCAAAATTGTGGAGAGGGTGATGGCATTTCTCAGGTTGCACCATTCAGGCAAAATGTTTTTCATGACGTGTCTCGGTGGAGGATTCGATTTGCTTGCCAAATCTTCATTTTACAACGCTAGTTTATCAAGCGGAAAGCTCAACGCACTTTTTTTGAATTGAGCGTAAGCCTCGCGAAGCGGAGAATTCCCTTTCGTCGGTCCCTCCGAAAAAGAAAAACCCGCCGGTTAGCCGGCGGGCACGAGAACGTTCGCTCAGAACTTTTATTCTTTTCTGGCGGGCTTTTTACCTGCGGACTTGGGCTTTTCCTCATCCTCCCCGGCTTCCTCGTTTTCGTCCGGGTTGGCGGCGGATTCGGCGATCTCGGTCAATCGTTCATCCGTTTCCTTTTCTTCGTCCAGCGTCTGGCCGAGCAGATCTTTCGCGTCTTCCTGGTTTAAAAGCATCGCCCAGGTGGCGAGAGTTCCGTAGGAAGCGATTTCATAATGTTCCACCTTTTGCGCTCCAGCAATCAAGGCGGCGTCTCCCGCTTTGTCCTCAATCAGATCCTTCCCTTCTTCAAGGAGGCCTTTCATGGCTTTGCAGGTTTTGCGCTTCGGCGTCTCCCCAAAAATCTCGAACACCTCTTCCAACCGTTGAATATGCGTGTGGGTTTGCTCCAAATGCTCTGCAAACGCGGCTTTTAATTCCGGATGTTTCGCCGCCTTAGCCATCTTGGGCAATCCCTTGGTCAGCTGGTGTTCGGCGTCGTAAAGATCTTTCAGTTCGTCGATAAAGATATCGTTCAGTTTGCTCATAATCTTAAAAAAAGCCGCTACATGGTTTAATTTTCCTGGAGCGGCGGTGGAATTTATTTCTGGTTCTTGCGGTTATCGGCCACGCGATCCCAAGCGTCGCGCACAGCCGGCTTCGCTTTGTCCCAGGGTAACGTGCCTTTGCGCGCGGTGTAATCGGACTGCAACTCCCGCTCAACATCATCGTATCTCTTGCCCGCGTGCCGGCCGAAACCGTGGTATCCGGTTTCATAGGCCGGACGATAACTGTCGTAGGAGTCGTTCTCCGTGACGTAAGAACGGTTGCGGTAATTTTTTTCCCAATAAGCATTTTCCGCTGTCGGATCAATTGCTTCGGCCACGCCTTTTCCAGCAAGCCCGCCGACGACCGCCCCAACTGCGGCGCCCACTGCCGTGCCCAATGGTCCTGCGACCGTGCCGATGGCCGCGCCCGCAGCCACTCCACCCGCCACGGCGCCCACACCCGTGCCGACGGGATGCGCTCCGGGTTCGCCGGTCAACGGATCACGATTTGCGTCTCTGACTTTCGTATTGTCTTGGTTCATAATTGTATTTTTTATTTTTCTGCCTGTTAGTGAATGGATTAATTTTCACTCCTTGCTGTGGCATGCACAACGGCACTTTCTCTCTTCATTCAGGTCGTTGAATCCACCGATCAACCCCTCGGGTTTTGTAGATTTCCACAGCGACTTCCATTTGGCACCAAGACTTTTCTTCAAATTGAGGGGCGGCTGTTGATCGGAAAGGCGAAGAACTTCCGGCAGGCGGTGGAATTAGGGCGTAAAAGGAGCCTTTAAAGATTCATTGGCTGAAACCGTTCTCGCGGTGCAACACACCACGAGTGATTCTGAACGATCTTCGAGATGGTGGAGGCGCCGGGAATTGAATCTAAGCAAAATTTCGGGGAGGTGTGTGGAGAGGCCGTCAACATTGACGATTATCATGTCGCTCCGAATCTCGCCACACGTCAACACGCTCAAACCGAGGTTTTTTTGTCAGTAAATGTCAGTAAATTAATGTCTATTTCAGACCTTCTCCAGCCGATCATCAATTCCGTTTTTATTCGCATCCACGAAGCCGCGCAATTTTTCGTAGCGATGGGCAATGAACCAACCACCCACCAACAGCGCGACGACGCCCATTATTAAAAGCTCGTTGCCGACGATGAGCGTCGGCAGGACCATGAGCGCGACTCCGCCGGCGAGAATGGCCGCGCTCGTCGTCACGCTTCCGATAATGGCCCGCAGCGGAGGATAAAACATCGACGCCAAGCCAAACAAAAACATGACTACGCCAACCCACACGATTCCTTTGAGGCTGGAAAGTTTTGCGCCGATTTCGCGCGCCGTATCTTTTTGCGCCGCGCCCAATTCCGTTTTCGCGCGTGTCTCTTCGCGTTCCACAACGGGCGTTGCCGCACTCACCACGACCGCTTGAATATTCGTGACCGAGAAACCTTTTTCATTATCTCGCACGCGCGTTTCTTCAATGCGCGAACCAGCGGGCAACGTGTAACTCTTCGTCTTCACAGTTTCTTGATCCTGCCGGGAAACCTGCGAAGGATTTTCACTTTGCGAAACGGTTTGTTCAACGCCGCCGCCTTTCGTCGTCGCGCGTCCGCCGTGCAAAGGTCTCAGGCC
>JBDSIW010000327.1:0-7879 GCA_039917795.1 Verrucomicrobiota bacterium
GCCCGGCGGGCGTCTGCGCGATTAGTTCAGGGGGCAGAAAATAGTCGAAATCCGCAGTCCGCATAAAAAAAGAGTAACCATAGCCTCCGCCAGTTCAAATGCTTCGTTGCACCTGCCTCAGCGCGCCCCATCGGATTGTGAATAACTTTTGGATAAGTCTGAATGGAAATATCCTTGACCGCGGTGGAGCGCAATGTCATCAAGTGGGGCGCAATGGGTGACAATGGGGAAGGCACCATGTGAATAAGTAGCAAATGGGTCAAGAGCCAACAGAGCAGACGACGTATTACAACTCGCTTTACCAGCATGGGGTGGACGAGAAGCGTCGCGTCCAGATCCCGGCCAAATGGCGGCCCACCAACCCGGACATCGAGTTCACTTTGATTCTTTGGCCGAAAGCGAAGGAAGGTCCCTGTCTGCGCGCGCTGCCTCCCAAGGAAATGGCAGAGCTGATGATTTCGATTGACGCAATGTCTAACGGCGATCCGAACAAAGGAGTTTTGAAACGATTTATTGGCGTGGAATCCATCCAGGTGACGGTGGATAAATCCGGCCGCATCTGTTTGCCGGAAGAAATGGCCAAGGCGGCGGGCATCGATGACCAAGCGATGTTGGTTGGGTTGCTTGACCGGTTTGAAATTTGGAATCCAAAACGTTTTGCGGCGGTGAAAGCGTCGGACGCTGTGATGGCGCACGAAGCCTTCAAACTCATGGAATAACTATGAACCTGGTAAAACTGCTCACCCTGGGTCAGAGCCTGAAGGAAGGAAAAACCGTCCTCGGGAAATACAAATTGATGCAGCCAAGCCTGCTGCCGAAATTTGTTTGCACGATTCGCCCAACGAAGACCGCTCCCGCCGCCAAGGCCAATGCAGCGCCAACGCAGGAAATCAAACCGGTTGCGGAAATTCTGGCCATTACAGCGGTGCCAACCCCGACGCTGAAGCTTCCGACTGTGGAAAAAGAATTGCCGGTTGCCGACGTCGTCCTGGCAAACAAAGAAAGTGGCCCGCTCGAAGCGGAGAAAACTCAAAAGATTCTGGTGGGAACGGTTCAAACGAGGAGCGAGGAGAAAAAAGCTGTCGCCGCGAAAGCCGGTTTTTCAACCCGGATCAAAAATAAAATCTCGTTGATCGGAAAAAAATGGGCGCCGGCTCGGTCACGGAAAAAGTCTGGCGCGCAGGCAATCCAAACCGAATGGGCTCTCGAGAAAGTCAAAGTTGCCCGCAATGATCTCAGCGACGCGGACCTCGAAATCGTGGCGCGAAAAGCGTTGGCCCCCAAACCCAAAGTCAAACCCACTTTTGCCGAAGTCAGCCGTGGAAAGCATCCAGGCCAGAGCTGGATCAAGCGGACGACTCGCTTGTTCTCGAGGACTTCTCCCTTTGAAAAGCCGGCGGAGCAAATGCCGTCGGGGAATGTGAATCGCGCCGAGGTCGCGGAACGAATTTAAAAGGAAGCCCATGCCACGTGGAAAGTTTCGTTCACAAAACGGTGATGGTGGAGGAAGTGATCGGGGCGTTAAAGCCGAAGCCGGGCGGTTGCTACGCAGACGGCACCATCGGTGGGGCTGGACACGCGACAGCCATCTTGGAGGCGAGTTCTCCGACTGGATGGCTATCTGGAGTCGATCGCGATGGCGACGCAGTTGAGGCGGCCAATGTGCGGCTGGCAAAATTTTGGGGGCGTTTTGAAATCCGGCAGGGAAATTTTTCGGAGCTGGCGGAGTGGGTGAAGACGGAAAGTTGCGATGGCGTGCTGCTGGATCTGGGAGTGAGTTCGCCGCAACTGGATTGGGCGGAGCGCGGATTTAGTTTTCAGCAGGATGGGCCGCTCGACATGCGGATGAACAAAAGCCAGGCGTTGACGGCGGCGCGGCTGGTCAATGAAGAGAGCGCCGAAAATCTGGCGAATATTTTTTTTGAATGGGGCGGCGAGCGTGACTCGCGAAGGTTTGCGAGGGCGATCGAGCGGGACCGGAAAGGGCGGAAGTTCGAGACGACGAGGCAGCTGGCGGAATTGATCGAGCGCATTTCGCCGCGCGCGGGAAGGAAATCGCATCCGGCGACGAAAGTTTTTCAGGCATTGCGGATTGCGGTGAACGACGAGATCGGATCGCTGAAGGGGGGATTGGACGCCGCGGTGAAGATCCTGAAACCGGGCGGCCGGCTGGCGGTGATCACGTTTCATTCGCTGGAAGACCGGGTGGTGAAGGAGTTCGGGCGGACTTGGTCCCGGGATTATGTGGTGACGGGGGAAGTGGACGTGCCCGCATTGCGAAAGCCGGCAAAACCGGTTTTGCAGATGGTGAACCGAAAAGCCATTTTGCCCTCGGAGAAGGAAATTGAAGAGAATCCGCGCAGCCGCAGCGCACAATTGCGGGTGATGGAAAAGATTTAATGGCCAGAAACAGAAAAAGTCAGTCCGCTGCCGTCCGGTTCGCCCCGGCATTCAAGGCTTTGGTGCTTTGCCTGTTCATTGGCGGATCGGGCGTCGGGTATGTCTGGTACAAAAGCCAGATCGATATGTTGGGACGGCAAGTCAAGGAGCGCGAAACGCGTTTCGCGGAATTGCAGCGCAAAAATAAAATGGCGCGCGCGCAGCTCGACTCTTTGACCTCGCCGATCGCCCTGGATGCGCGGGTCAAGGACCTGAATAAAAAATTGAACCTGGGCCTGGCCGCGCCGCCCGTTTCTCAAATTGTGCGTTTGGTCGAAACGCCCGCGGAACCTCCGGCGGTCGAGCCGCGGCGAACGCAAAACGATTTTCGGCAAGCTCAAGCGAATCCTCGGAATCGAGGAAATTAATTTTACCGCCGCCCGGGCATGTTCGGAGGAGGAACCGAACGGCACGGGCGGTAGGTAAATTCAACAACCCATGGCCAAAGCAGTTCAACTTTTCCGATTGCGGTTCCTGGCCATCGCCCTTTCTCTCGCCTTCGCCGCCCTGGTCTATCGCCTCGTGGATTTGCAGGTGCTTCGCCACAATGAGCTGGGGGCGAAAGCCCGGCGCAATACCGAGCGCGTGGTTGCCCATGAGCCGTTGCGCGGTGCCATTCGAGACGTGCGCGGTGTTCCTCTCGCCACCAGCGTTTCAACGAAAATCGTCTGCGCTGATCCAAAAATGATCGGCAACTACTGGCCGAAGATGGTCAAGATCCTCGGACCATTTCTAAACCTGGATGAAGCCGCTCTCGCCCAGCGCCTGCAGCCTCGAACTCTTCGCTACGCCACCAACGGCCAGCCGGTGATTGATCAGCATGTGATCCTGCAAAATAAAGTGAAGGTGGACGACTGGATGCGAATCCAGGAGCGGCTCGCCGCCGAAAATTTTGGAATTGTCCTGACGAACCTGCCCCGCGCCGAGAAGGAACGCGCGCAAATCACTTTGAGAAGTCTTCGCTACAAGGCGGTTTTTGCCGAGGAGGATCAGATGCGGATTTACCCCAATCAATCACTGGCCGCGCATGTCTTGGGATACGTGGGGATGGCCGATGGGGGCGGAATGGTCGGGAAGAATGGAATTGAGCTGACCATGGAATCCAAGCTCAGCGGCGTGCGGGGCTGGCGTCGCACAGAGATGGATCGCCGCAGCCGCGAAATTGTCGCGTATCGGGATCAGGAAGTGGAGGCGCGCGACGGCATGAACGTGGTGCTGACCCTCGATGCGGGTTTGCAAAATATTGTGGAAACCGAATTGACCGACGCCATGGCCAAGCACCGGCCGGTCAGCATTTCGGCGACGGTGGTTCGCCCCCGGACGGGGGAAATCCTGGCGATGGTGACGCTGCCGAATTTCGACCCTAACCATCCTGGCGAATTCCCGGCGGATGCGTTGCGCAATCGGGTCATTTCTGACCTTGCGGAGCCGGGGTCCACTTTCAAAATCGTGGTGGTGTCGGGGGCGTTGAACGAAAATCTCGTTTCCCTTTCCGACCAAATTGATTGCGAGCACGGTTTGTTTGCCTACGGCGGCCGCGTTCTGCACGATCACGACACCAAGCACGGCATTCTCAGTGTCGAAAATATCATCACGCATTCTTCCAACATCGGCGCCGCCAAGATAGCGCTCAAGTTAGGCGAGGAAAAACTCTATGATTACATGTGCCGATTCGGATTTGGAGCGCGCACGGGAATTCCACTCATTGGAGAAATCCGCGGGCTTGCTGACTCGCCGAAAAAATGGAGCAAAATTTCCATTGTGCAGATTCCCATGGGCCACGGCGTTGCGGTAACACCGTTGCAAATGGTCATGGCGATGAGCGCCATCGCGAACGACGGGCGGCTGATGCGCCCCGTGCTGGTTGATCGGCTCGAGGATGCCGATGGCCATATCGTCGCCAAGTATCAACCGCAGGTTTTGCGGGAAGTGGTCAGTTCGACCGCGGCGCACCAGATGGTCACTGCGCTGAAAACGGTGGTGACTGATGAAGGTACCGCTCCCAAGGCGCGGCTGGATCATTTTACAGTCGCAGGAAAAACCGGCACCGCCCAAAAGTCTGAGAACGGCCGTTATTCCACCACGAAATTCTTCTCTTCCTTCATTGGATTTTTCCCCGCGGACAATCCGGAACTTTGCATCTCAATCGTGATGGATGAGCCGAAGGATGGATATTACGGCGGACAAACTGCTGCGCCCTCATTCAAAATTATTGCGGAAGCCGCCGCCAATTATTTGAACATCAAACCTGATCTCTTTCCCGAACTGGAGCCGAAGCCGGCATTCGCAGCCGGAGAGCTCAAATAAGCCATGAATCATCGCCCTCATTTGCTTGGTGTGCTGGCAGGACTATTTCTGGCGGCGGGGCTGATTTGTTCGGCGATGCTGGTGTCACGCGCCTGGTTGCAGATTTCCGAATCACAAACCATCAACGCCACGGGTTCGGCCCGGAAAAATGTTCGATCCGATTTGATCCTTTGGCGCGGCATGATTTTCATCGAGGCCGAAACCTTGCTGGACGCGCAATCGCGTTTGAAACGGGACCTCGCCAAAGTGGAGGAATTTTTAAAAGCCAACGGCGTCACGAACCACGTGCTCACGCCCATTGCCATTCATGAGATGAAGTCCACCGATAATTCTCCGAAAAAACTGGGTTATCAATTAACCCAAACGGTGGAAATTAATTCCACGGAGGTGGCCCGAATCACCCAACTCGCGCGCGATTCCACGTCGCTGGTGGAACAAGGTGTCTTTTTTACCTCGACGCCGCCGGAATATATTTACACCAAAGCGGGCGAGGCCAAGGTCGAGATGCTGGCCGAGGCGGCGAAGGATGCGCGGACGCGGGCCGAACAAATCGTTTCGCAGGGCGGACGCCGGATCCATCAACTCCGCTCGGCGCACATGGGCGTTTTCCAGATCACGCCTTTGTATTCGACCCAAACCAGCTCGGAAGGAATGAACGACACCTCGTCGCTCGAGAAAACCGTGACCGCCGTTGTCTCGGCTTCGTTTTCGTTGAAATAAAATGGAACCGCGCTCCTTAAAATATCTGACGCAGGCCTGCGAAGGGGAATTGCGCAATGGTTCGCCGGAAAGGGTGGCGACGAGTACCTCGACGGATTCGCGACGGGCCGGGCCGGGCGATTTATTTTTCGCGCTCGCGGGAGACCGCTTCGACGCGCACAGCTTTTTGCCCGACGTCGCGAAAACTGGCGTGGTGGCGGTGGTCGCGGACGCGAAGAAAATTCCCGCAAACTTTTTCACGACCGTGATCCAGGTGGATGACACGCGCAAAGCCCTGGGAAATCTGGGAGCGCGTTATCGTCGAGATTTCGATTTGCCGATCGTCGCGGTCGCCGGCTCGAACGGCAAGACCACCACCAAAGAATTGCTCGCGTCGGTCCTGCGCCAGAAATTCAAAACACACTGGAGCGAAGCCAGTTTTAATAATGACATTGGCGTGCCAGTAACGTTGCTGAAATTGGAAACCGCGCATCAGGCCGCCGTTCTTGAAGTCGGGACGAATCATCCTGGCGAACTCGCGCCGCTGTTGAAATGGATCCGTCCGCAAATGGGTGTCATCACCAGCATTGGCCGCGAACACCTGGAATATTTTGGTGACCTGGCCGGAGTGGCGAAGGAGGAGGGAGAACTGGCGGAAGCCTTGCCCGCTGATGGCGTCCTGTTCGTGAACGGGGAGAGCGAATTGATTGAAAGTGTCGTGCAACGGACGCGCGCAAAAGTGGTGCGCGTGGGTTTCAAACCCGGCTACGACTGTTTCGCCACCGACATCCAATTTTCCGGGTTGGGTGTGAACTTCCACGCAACAAGTCAGCGCGCGGATTTATGTGGCGAATACCGGCTCAAGCTGCTCGGGCGCCATCAGGTATCCAACGCGCTCCTGGCTTTGTCCGTCGCCGGGGAACTGGGTTTGAGCCGCGCCGAAATCCAGCGTGGCCTCGCTGAATGCGAACCCGCGAAAATGCGCCTGCAAACCTGGGTGGTGAACGGGATTCAAGTTCTTGACGACAGCTACAACGCCAATGCCGATTCCATGCTGTCTGCGCTGGCGACCCTGCGCGATTTGCCTTGCGTGGGCCGGCGCGTCGCGGTGCTGGGAGACATGGCCGAACTCGGCGATCAAACCCTGTCCGCGCACACGGAAGTCGGGCAGCGCGCCGCGTGCTCGGGGATTGATCATTTGTTCAGCGTCGGAAAAATGGCCCGGGTCACGGCGGATTCAGCGCGGGCAGCAGGACTACGGGGCGTCACCGAGATTTCCGACGTCGAGTTGGCTGGTGAATCCCTGAAGAAATTTTTGAAACCCGGCGACGTGGTTTTGCTAAAAGCATCGCGCGCCACCCGGATCGAGCGAATTGGAGAAATGTTACGAAATTGATTATGCATCATGTGAAGTTAAAAAAGCCGCAGAAGAGTGCGGGTAAAACCCCAGCGCCACGCCTTGATGTCCGAGCGCTGGCCAGGAGTGCAGGCGTGCCCGGATTCATGGTGCGATTCGCCCGCGCGCGAGGCGCGGAAATCCTGCGGGAGCCCTCCGTCCCAAAATATCGGCACGACTAAATGTTTTATTATCTTAGCCAGTTTCTGGTGGATTGGTCAGTGGGGACGCAATGGGAGAACTCCTTCTCGCCCTTGCGCCTTTTCCGCTACATTACCTTTCGCAGCGCGGGCGCAGCCGTGACGGCGTTGCTCCTGAGTTTGTGGCTCGGGCCCAAAGTCATCGATTGGCTGAAAAAATTAAAATTTGGCCAGGATTATTCGGACAAGGCGGAGGAGGGTGGAAGCCTCGCCGCGCGCGTGCTCAGCAAGCGGGGAACTCCCACGATGGGTGGCGTGCTGATTGTTCTGGTGCTGGATTTGACCGCGTTGCTCTGGGCGCAATGGAACACGTTGATCCTGCTGACGCTCCTCTCCGTCATCGTGATGGCCGGATTGGGGTTTTACGATGACTACGCCAAGATCACCCAACAGACCAGCAAGGGCGCTGCCTCGCACGTGAAGCTTTGGGTGCAAAGTGTCCTGGCTTTGTTCACCGCCATTTATCTTTGGCGCCTGCCCGCAACCAGCAGCTTGATCACCGAAGTCATGGTCCCGTTTTATAAATATCCCATCGCCACCGGAACCGCCGGCGCCATTATTGGAATCCTGATCACCTCCTTGACGATTGTTGGATTTTCCAATGCGGTGAATTTGACCGACGGGTTGGATGGATTGGCCATCGGCTGCACGGTGATTGTCTCGTTTGTTTTTCTAGTTCTGACGTATATCTCGGGCAATGCGGTAATTTCAGCCTACCTGCAGGTTCCGCATGTTTCAGGCGCTGGCGAACTAACCGTTTTTTGCGCGGCGATGATTGGCGCGGGATTGGGTTTTCTCTGGTTCAATTGCCACCCGGCGCAGGTTTTCATGGGCGACA
>JBDSIW010000328.1:0-5881 GCA_039917795.1 Verrucomicrobiota bacterium
CTCGTGCGGTTCCAATCCGACAGAGTAACACGCCTTTTGCCTATTTTTCTATTTTGTTTTTCCGCGGGTATTCTGGTGGAGGAAAATTACCCGGAACGGTAGTCAGCGATCCAGAACATGTAAACACAGCATTCGTCAAGTCGCGGTAAAGATCGACTTTTCCCTTAAATGACCGAGTTTCGGCCTTCTCGGGCGTGGCGTTTTGGGATGTGAGGAGGTGAAGGCATCCCTTACTGCGCCAGGAAGCCGACTCGGCGAGATCTCTGAAACCACGTGAGCGGGGTATGGCTCGGACACGAGGTGTCGACATTATTGAGTTTTTTTTCAGATTCCAAGCGAAACTGGACAAGAGAAACAAATCACTGCATTTTGAATCGTATGAGCGATGAAGCGATGAACAATTTTACGCCCCGCGCCCAACAGGTTTTGGCGCTGGCCCGAAAAGAAGCCGATCGGTTCAATCACAATTTTGTGGGCACCGAACATCTCCTGCTCGGCTTGATCAAACTCGGTCAAGGCGTCGCGGTGAATGTTTTGCAAAAGCTCGGCCTCGATCTCGAAACCGTGCGCATGGAAGTGGAAAAGCAGGTTGGCACCGGGCCGGATCAAAAAATGATCGGCAACATTCCCTACACGCCGCGCGTGAAAAAAGTTCTCGCCCTCGCCGCCAAGGAAGCCAAGGCGCTCAATCACACTTACGTCGGCACTGAACACATTTTGCTCGGCCTGCTGCGCGAAGGCGACGGGGTGGCGGCTCGCGTGTTGAAGAATCTTGATATTGATATTGAGCAGACGCGCCAGGAGATTTTGAAGGAGCTGGATCCGAATTTTGCCGGCCAGGAAGAAGGTTCCGGCGAAACGGCGGGCGGGCCTTCGGAAAAAGCGCCGGAGAAAAAGGGTGAAGTCAAAACTCCCGCGCTCAAAGCCTTTGGCCGCGACCTCACGGAAATCGCCCGCAAAGGCGACATGGACCCGGTCATCGGGCGCCAGAGCGAAATTGAGCGCGTCATTCAAATCCTCTGCCGCCGCACGAAGAATAATCCAGTGCTGCTCGGCGAAGCGGGCGTCGGGAAGACGGCGATTGTCGAGGGGTTGGCGCAGGAAATCGCGCGCGGCAATGTGCCGGAAATTCTTCGCGAGAAACGCGTCATCACGCTGGACCTTGCCTTGATGGTCGCCGGGACAAAGTATCGCGGGCAATTTGAGGAACGGATCAAGGCGGTGATGGATGAAATTCGCCGGGCGAAAAACATTATCCTGTTCATCGACGAATTGCACACCATTGTCGGGGCCGGTTCCGCCGAGGGGACGATGGACGCTTCGAACATTATCAAACCGGCGCTGAGCCGGGGCGAAATGCAGTGCATCGGCGCGACGACTTTGACGGAATATCGCAAATATATCGAGAAGGATGCTGCGTTGGAACGCCGTTTTCAAACTGTCCGCGTGGAAGCGCCCTCGGTGGACGAAGCGATTCTGATTTTGAAAGGGTTGCGCGGAAAATACGAGGAGCATCACAAGGCGGAAATCACGGACGCGGCCGTGGAAGCGGCGGTGAAATTTTCCGATCGCTACATCACGGATCGGTATTTACCGGACAAGGCGATTGATTTGATGGATGAAGCGGGCTCGCGCTCCCGCATTGGCGCGATGACCCGTCCGCCCGAGGTCAAGGATATCGAAGCCAACATTGAGGAAATCAAAGGGCAAAAGGAAAAGGCGATTAAGAATCAGGATTTTGAAGGCGCCGCCTCAATGCGCGACAAAGAAAAGCACGCGAAAGAAAAATTGGAATCGGTGATCAACGCGTGGAAGAACACCCGCGAAGAAAAACGCGTCGTGGTCGATGAAGAAGATATTTTACACGTGGTGGCGAAATGGACGGGCATCCCGCTGAAGCGAATGGAGCAAGGCGAATCGCAAAAGCTGCTCGCGCTCGAAGGAGAAATGTCCAAAACCGTGGTCGGCCAAAGGGAAGCAGTGGCGGCGATGTGCAAGGCGCTGCGTCGATCGCGCGCCGACCTAAAAGACCCGAAGCGGCCAATTGGCACGTTCGCGCTGCTCGGGCCGACGGGCGTGGGGAAAACGTTGCTGGCGAAATCGCTCGCGGAAACGTTGTTCGGCGACTCAAAAGCGCTAATCCAGCTCGACATGAGCGAATATATGGAGCGGCACAATGCGTCCCGCATGGTGGGGTCGCCTCCCGGCTACGTTGGTTTTGAAGAAGGCGGACAGCTGACGGAGCAAGTGCGGCGCAAGCCCTACTCCGTCGTCCTGTTCGATGAAATTGAGAAGGCGCATCCGGATGTGATGAACATGCTGTTGCAAATTTTGGAAGAAGGAAAATTGACGGACAACATGGGCCGCGTGATCAACTTCCGGAATACGATTATTCTCCTGACCTCGAATGTCGGCGCGGAAACAATCAAGAAACAATCTTCGATGGGTTTCTCGCCAATCAGCGACGAGAACAGCTACGAGAAGATGCGCGAAAAGATCATGGACGAAGCCAAGCGCGTTTTTCGCCCGGAATTCCTGAATCGCCTCGACGACATTATCGTGTTCCGTTCGTTGACGAAGCTCGATCTGGTTGAAATCCTCGATCTCGAAATAGCGAAAGTTTTGGAGCGGCTCAAAGGCAAAAACATCGCGCTTACCTTGGATGACAAGGCGAAAGATTTCCTGGTCGAGAAAGGATACGATCCAACCTACGGGGCACGGCCCATGCGCCGGTCGGTCGAGCGTTATCTCGAGGATCCGTTGGCCGAGGAAATTCTCAGAGGGAACGTGCTGAACAACGAGCCCATTGCCGTAACGGTGGAGGACGGCAAACTTGCCTTCAAACAGAATGCTCCGCCCGCAGATGCACTGAGGAGCCCGAGCTGAGGGCGCATCTCATTTTCTTGCAGACATCCTTTCGTCCCAGAGGGACGTTTGACCCTAGCCCGGCGTTTCCAACGCCGGGTTGGTGTGGGGAAAGTTAAAAGTCCCGCAGGGACGGCTGAGAGTGAAGAATCAACCTCGCGGGCAATGTCTTTTCCAGCCGTCCCTGCAGGACTCATTCTGTTTTTACCACGACCCGGCGTTGAAACGCCGGGTTTCGATTGTCCCTCAGGGACTCCGCGCAAGAAACTGAGATGCGACCCCGCGCTGAAAGGCTTTGCTTTGAAACGAGCGGCGCGTTGGAGACAACGCGCCGTTTTTATTTTCTCACTGAATCAAATTGGCAATTGTCCCTAAATGGAAAACTTTAGAGCATTGAAAGAAATGAATATCGCTGAGAAAAACATGCGGCGCTCGGGAGTGTCACATAACGCCTTTTTGACCTCGGAGCGCGCAGTGCCTATCGACCATACGGCGCAAATGATATGATTCTTGGTACCGGCATTGACATCATCGAGGTGGCGCGCATCGAGGCGTCTTTTCAAAAATTTGGCGACCGTTTTCTCCAACGAATCCTTCGTCCGGCGGAAATTGCCTATTGCCTGTCGCACAAACGCCCGGCACCGTTTCTCGCGGCGCGATTCTCGGCCAAGGAAGCCATCTCAAAAGCATTCGGCACAGGCATTGGCGCGCAATTGGGCTGGCAGGACATGGAAGTGGGCCGCAAGGAAAGCGGCGAGCCCTTCGTTATTCTGCATGACAACGGCCAGAAACTTTTCCGCGAGCGCGACGCACGGATCGTTCATTTGACCCTGAGCCACACCGAGCAACACGCCTCGGCCATGGCAATCCTGGAAAGCTGATTCGTGCGCTGTAAAAGTTTGATCGCGGCTGTGGTTCTCGCGCTTTGCTCCTGCGCGCATCGTCAAATCCGCCCATTGGAAACCGCGGCGGAAAATCGCATCCCGGTTTCAAGTTCTGAAGATTCTCTTTTGCGCACTCGATACGAGTTCTCCCGGCCGGAGATGGGAGTCCCCTTTCGTCTCGTTTTCTATGCGTCCTCTGAAACCGACGCCGATACGGCGGCAACCGCCGCGTTCGAGAGGATCGCGCGGCTCAACGATATTTTGAGCGATTACGACCCCGATAGTGAATTGAGTAAGCTTTCTCGAAGCTCGGGAAGCGGCCAAAAAATAAAATTGAGCGACGAATTGTGGCTGGTCCTGCGACGGGCGCAAAAGTTGTCTGAGGCAAGCGATGGCGCGTTCGATGTCACGGTCGGGCCATACGTGAACCTGTGGCGCAAAGCGCGGCGCGAAAAGAAATTGCCGGGCGCAAATCAACTGGCTGAGGCCGGGAAATCTGTCGGTCACAAATTTCTTCGCCTCGATGCGAAGACACATTCTGCCGAATTGCTTGTCCCTAACATGCGATTGGATCTGGGTTCGATTGCGAAAGGCTTCGCGGTGGATGAAGGATTGAGAATTTTGCGCGATCAAGGGATTAAATCCGCGCTTATCGCGGGCGCAGGCGACCTCGCCGTAAGCGAGCCTCCGCCGGGGAAAAATGGATGGAGAATTGAAGTCGCACCTTTGGACACGGCGGATGCGCCGGAGAAAAAATTTGTCTTGTTGAAGAATGGCGCACTCGGGACTTCGGGAGATTTATTTCAGCGATTGGAGATCGACGGGAAACGATATTCGCACATTGTCGATCCACACACGGGAATCGGCCTGACCGATCACAGCCTCGTCAACGCCATTGCCAAAGATTGCATCACGGCCAACACGCTGGCGACCACGGCGAGCGTCCTGGGGCCGCAAAAAGGATTGGCGCTTGCCAGGAAAATTCCGCAGGCCGAAATCAGAATTCTGCGGCGGCCGAACGATAGGGTTGAAGAATTTCAGAGCTTGGGATTTAAGAGGTTTTACGAGTGATCGATCAACGTCCCGGCGCGCCTGTTAAACCCGCTTTTCGCGGGCTGAGTCACTCCGTGCCCTCCGCGGGAATGACTCGCCCAAACTAGCGCCCGTAGTTCCCTTTGTCCTTCTGCAAAAAAGCACCCGGATCTTTTGGATCCGGGCGCTTCGATTAGAGATTAGCTTTTGCCTAGACGATGATGCTCTTGCCCGGCACAGCGTGCGGATAAAATCCCTGTTCGTCCGGAAGCACGGGAGGATTCGCATCCCAGGCAAACGATTTGGGCATCAGATCAATCTTGGAGTTAATTGCCTCGTCCCATTCGACCATTTTCCCGGAGTACGTGGCCATGCGTCCCAAAATGGAGGTCATGGTGCTGATCGCACCGCGCTCGGCTTCGTTGTAGGGTTTATCATCGCGAATCGCCGCGAACAGGTCGTCGTGTTCCTGCTGGTAAGGATCGCGCTGATTTTCATTGTCGAACTTCCAGGGACTTGCGCCCTTGATCTGCCAACGCCCGCCCGCATCCAGATCAACCAATCCTTTCGTGCCGACAGCGTGCTCGGAAACTTTGTTCCAGCAACCTTGAATATGCCGGCATTCACTGGAAAGGCGCGAGCCGTCTGCATATTCGTATTCCACAAAATGATGGTCGAAGATTTCGCCGTAATCTGGACCTTTACGCACTTCGCATCCGCCCAGACCCTGTGCGCGAACCGGGTGCCCGTTTTTGATCCAGTTGATCACGTCAAGATTATGAATGTGTTGCTCGTTGATGTGATCGCCGCAGAGCCAGTTGAAGTAATACCAATTGCGCATCTGATATTCCATTTCGGTAAGTTTGCGCTTGGCCTTTTGCTCCTCCTCGGCCCGAGTCCGCACCCAGGGAGTGTTGCCATTCCAGTAGCATCGCATGGCGACGACATCGCCGATGGCTCCATCCTGAATGCGCTGGATGGTTTCGAGATAGCCTTTTTGATGGCGTCGTTGCAGGCCCACACCGATTTTTAAGTTCTTCTTTTTCGCCTCGGCGGCGGCGGCCAAAACGCGCTGCACGCCGATCGCGTCAATGGCGACT